>JAESUJ010000067.1 GCA_016763165.1 Candidatus Babeliales bacterium | reverse complement strand
TATGTTGGTGCTTTGCCAGGTCGTCTGATTCAAGCAATGCGTAAAGTTAAAAGTCTTAACCCTTTAATTGTTATTGATGAGCTTGATAAATTAGGAAACTCTGGTCGTGGTGATCCTGCATCAGCATTATTGGAAGTTTTAGATCCAGAACAAAATAGTCAATTTTATGATAATTATTTAGGAATGCATTTTGATTTATCTAAAGTAATGTTTGTAACAACAGCTAATGATATTAATAATATTCCGGGTCCATTGAGGGATCGTTTGGATATTATTCAACTTTCTGGGTATACGCGTGAAGAAAAAGCAGAGATTGCAAGTCGCTATTTAGTACCAAAAGCTATTCAGACTTCTGGTTTAGAAGAGCATAAAATTAAAATAGATACACCAGTTATTCATCAAGTTATTTATTCATATACACGTGAAGCTGGCGTGCGAGAGCTTGAGCGTACAGTTCAAAAACTTTGTTCTAAATATGCACGTGCTCTCATTGAAACGAATGAAGGTGTTGAATTTTCCGTTGATAATCTAACTAAGTTTTTAGGCCCGCAACGTTTTTCAGCAGATGATTATGATTTTTCTAATAAAGTTGGGGTAACTAATGGGTTAGCATGGACATCGTGTGGTGGTGAATTGTTGCAAGTTGAAGCAGTGCTTATGAGGGGAACAGGAAAGTTCTTACTGACAGGTCAGCTGGGTGATGTTATGAAAGAATCTGCACAAGCTGCAATGACGTATGCTCGAGCACATATGGATTTTTTTAAGATAGATCCAAGTAAATTCACTGAGCATGATTTGCATATTCATCTGCCTGCAGGTGCCATTCCTAAAGATGGGCCATCGGCTGGGGTAACACTGTTAACATCGATTCTATCGGCATTGACGGGACGACTCATTAATGGTCGGTATGCAATGACAGGTGAACTGAATTTGCAAGGGAATGTCCTACCAATTGGTGGATTGAAAGAAAAAATCCTTGCAGCAAAGCAGTACGGTCTTGATCATGTTATTTTACCAAAACAGAATCAGAAAGATATGGTAAACATGGAAGATATAACCGAAGGTGTTGAAATATTATGGGCAGAAAATGCTCGTGAAATTCTTGATTGGGTGTTACTTCCAAAAATTAATTAATTCAGTATTAAATATTCTTAAATCAAGTCGAGGCATTTCGTTCTCGGCTTGATTTTTTTAACAGCAATTTCTATATTTTTTCAATAAAAATACTTTTAAAAAGCCCTTTTGTTATTTTATTTATGAGCTCTTGCAAATATATTTTTTTTTGTTTTACTATGCGAATATATTTTACTTCGAGAGGAGCTTATGGTATGGAAGTCAAATCGCACTCGTATAGCGAATGTTATTGAGAGATTGCAAATCCGAAAAGGTGATTTGCAAATTTTTTTACGTGCTTGCTTCCGTATAGCCTATACTTTTCTTTTTTTGTACGGCATCTATTCTACTATTTTAGTAGTTACTGATATTTCGTTTCTATCATGTCATTTTTATCGGTGGCATTTATCAGATTTACGTGGTTCTTTATCCAGCATTTGTGAACAACAGATAGCAGAAGGTCTTGCTATCTGGCAGTTGCCAGTATTGATAGAAGCTTTAAAAGAAGAATATTCATATATCCATTCATATTCTATAGTTTCTCGAGGAGACTCAGGGCATTCACTTTTTTTATGGGGGTATCCATTAATTTGTAAAATTAATAATGATTCTATTTTTGCTTCTAATGGAAAAATGTATTCAATAGAGAGGGTAGATGATGATTGTTCTGCTGTATTAGATCAGGTTTATATTAATAAAGAGGTTCTTGAAGCATCTGATCTGAAAAAATTTGTTAAACCCTTATCTCACTTAGTCAATAAAGGATGGCATATTTCTATAGCTACTCCGAATGATATTCAGCTTTTTGATGATGCATATAAAAAATATGTTGTTACATGTGATGCAGACTCGTATGACATGTGCGAAAAACATCGAACATCTTTTTGTAAAATGGAAACAAAGAGTCGGTTGCATGTTAAAAAAAATCAGCAATTATTATTTGATATGCGTTTTCAAGGGCAAATAGTCGTTAAGATTATTAAAAAAAGGGAGATTCTATTATGAATGTTCTACATGGAGGCAAGGTAGTAACAGCTATAGATATAGGGACAACAAAAATTTGCGTTCTTATCGGTATTGCTGATGGAAAAGGTGGTATTGAAGTTATTGGTATGGGAACTGCACCATCACATGGTTTGAAAAAAGGGGTCATTGTTGACATAGGATTAACCGTGCAGGCAATTAAAATAGCTATTATTCTTGCAGAGAAAAATTCTGGTTTAACAGTAGGACCTGTAGTTGTTGGTATATCTGGTGGACATATTCAATCATTCAACTCAAAAGGGGTCGTTGCTATCAAGCGACGTGATGTCATGCCTGATGATATTGAGCGAGTTATTGAAGCAGCAAAAGCGGTTCCAATTCCACAAGATCGGGAAATCTTACAAATAATTCCACAATATTTTCGTGTTGATGGGCAGGAGAATGTACTGGATTCTTTAGGAATGCATGGAATTCGTCTTGAGGCGCAAGTGCATATCATAACGGGTGCTGTCTCTTCAGCACATAATATTATTACAGCATGTGAATTGGCAGGCTTAAAGGTAGAAGATATTGTTTTGGAACAGATTGCTTCAGCTGAGGCGGTTCTTACTGATTCAGAGCGTGAGCTGGGTGTCGGTATTCTTGATATTGGTGGTGGAACTTCTGATTTTGCATTGTATCGATCTGGTCGCATTATGCATTCAAAAGTTATACCGATAGCAGGTAATCATTTTACCAATGATTTAGCTATTGGACTTGAAGCATCATTAAAAATATCTGAAGATGTAAAAAGAAAATATGGATTTGTTACAGAAGAATCCTATATAAATTTTGATACGGCCTTACTTGAGTTGACTCGTGAGGTTGATCAAAAAGTTAAAAAAGTTGAATTATACAGAGTCTATCAAGTATTAAACCCTCGGGCAGAAGAAGTATTTGATTTTTTACATGAAGAGATGATGTTGTATCATCTAAAAGAAATTATGCCTCTCGGTCTGGTTTTAACTGGTGGTGGTGCATTACTCCGAGGCATGGAAGAGCTTGCTCAAACAATTCTCGATATTCCAATTAGAGTAGGTATTCCATTTTCTGATAGTGATGATAATGCCTTGCTCGTTCCAGATAGTATAAAAAGTCCAATATATGCAACAGGGTATGGTCTTCTTTTATATGCAGTGAGAGGTCAGCAGGCAGTATCAGAATCATTAAAAAATATTCCGATAATGTCACGTGTTTTGCATCGGATGAAGTCGTGGATTTATGAATATTTATAGAGTCATTTTTTTAACGAAAGGGGAGTCTAGTGATCGAATTTAATGTAGAGCAGGAGTTGACATCAACTTGTGGCGCATCTATTAAGGTAATGGGCGTTGGAGGAGCAGGAGGCAATGCGATTAATAGCATGATACAAGTTGGTGATGTAGAGGAAGTAACATATATTATTGCAAATACTGATGCACAGGCATTGAACTTATCGCAGGCCCAAGAAAAAATACAGCTCGGTAGTAAAATTACAAAAGGACTTGGGGCTGGATCAAATCCGGAAATTGGCCGTAGAGCAGCTGAAGAAAGCATTGAAGAAATTATGAATTCTATAGCTGGTACGGACATTCTATTTTTAGCGGCAGGGTTAGGGGGAGGGACCGGCTCAGGCGCATTGCCCGTTATTGCAGAAGCGGCAAAAGAGCAGGGAATCTTAACAGTTGCTATTGTTACAAAACCATTTTTATTTGAAGGGAAAAGGCGTTTGGCATATTCGGATCATGCAGTAAAACAACTTCGTTCAGTCGTTGATACATATATTGTTGTTCCTAATCAGAAACTGCTTGAAGTTGCGGATCCAAAAATATCAATGATGGATGCATTCATTTTATCTAACAATGTATTGCATCAAGCGATCAAAGGAATTTCAGATATTATTATTAAAACAGGATTGATCAATGTTGATTTTGCTGATGTTCGTACCGTGATGAAAGATATGGGACGTGCAATTATGGGAACAGCACGGTGTAAAGGTGAAGGACGTGCTGCGCAAGCTGCATTAGATGCTATAAATTCTCCATTGCTTGAGAATATCAATATTAGCGGTGCTCAAGGTATTTTAATTAATATTACGGGCAATAGTGATATTGGATTGCATGAAATCAATGATGCATCTCAGGTGGTTTATGATATGGTAAAAGAGGATGCAAATATTATTTTAGGATCTGTTATTGATCCATCAATGACAGATGAGATAATGGTAACCGTAATCGCAACAGGATTTAATGAAGAATCTGATGATTCGTTATTGAGCCTCTCGGAGGGTAGTAATAATTTGTTAACATCAAAAAAAAAACTACCCGTAATCGAACAATCATCTCATGAAGCGGTATTAGCAGATTTTGTTAAAGAAGAGTCTGGTACAACAATACAAGAAGAAAAAAGAGATGCTTTTTATGATATCGATACGCCCACATTTTTAAGAAAAAAGATGGAGTCTGATCACAAAATATGAAAGAGGAATATAATTTGAGGAAGAATAGTAAAGGATCGATGAAATGCGGTCCTTTATTTTTTATAGAAATTATATTAAAATACTGTAGCAGGATATATAAATTTTTTCTAGGTAAGGGTATATTGCAATGCGCAGTAATTTGACAGTCTATTTTGGTGATTCAGATGATGAAATAATAAAAGAATACAAAAAAAATATTTCATCTATGGATACTTTGTTGTATCGAAAAAATATAAAAAGTCTGTATGCTGTTCAACAGATTCATGGGATAAACCATGTTGTTCTTGATGAGGTTGAAGATGGGTCACATGTTTTGGCTCAAGAAGCAGACATTCTTATTACCAATAAAAAAAACATTGGGATAGGAGTTTTTACAGCAGATTGTGTTCCATTGTTGTTATATGCACCAGATAAAGAGGTCATTGCTGCTGTTCATGCCGGGTGGAAGGGCGCAGTAAAAGGAGTTGCTGCTCGTGCAGTTGACTTATTGATTGAAAATTTTGGAATAGGTTCTAAAAAATTACAGGCTTTTATAGGGCCAAGTATACATTTGCCTTGTTTTGAAGTTGGCAATGAAGTCATTGATCAGGTAAAAGAAACATCGTATGAACGTCTTTCATTGTATGTAGGGAAGGAAGATGGGAAAACTCGATGTGATCTTGTTGAATTAAACATTCAATTTCTGCTTTCTCGTGGTTGTCTATTTCGGAATATTAATAGACGAGAAAGTTTTTGTACTGTCTGCATTCCTACATATCACTCATCTCGTCGAAATGGTAAGCAAAGTATGGGGCGACAAATAAGTTTTATAGCTCTTAAGTAGCAAATATTTAATTCTTAGATATGCTTTTAACATAGATTATAGTTACACGTTTTAGGATAGATTCAGGGAAGTTTGATATGAAGAAAATTATTATTGGTTTTTTATACAAGAGTTTATTGTTATTCTTTCTAGTGGGTATTTATGGCGGGAGAGTTCAGGCAGCAAGTCAACCTATGCCCCTAATTACTTTGTCTTTAGAATCAGATGAATCAAAAGATGTGATAAATTTTTTTCAGGCATGTATGGATAATGATACAAAAAAAGCTCAAGAAATTTTTAATAAAAATAAAAAAAAGCAGATTGTTTTAAATGATAAACAATATAAGATGACCCATTTTCTTATTAATAATTTTGCTGCTTGGGACGGAAGTAATGGAAAGATAAGCACTTTACAGCTTGTTTCAGAGCATGGTAATATAGATCTTTGTCGCTTAATTCTCCCCTATATAGAAGAAATGAAAAAAATACTTCCATTTGATATCATTAACTATCAAACAGATAAGTGTGTAACAGCTCTTGAGTTAGCTGTTAATGGAGATCACAAAGAATGTGTTATATTATTGTTACGATATGGAGCAATAATGAATGAACGAAGTTTAATGTATGTTGTTTTTAATTTTAAATAGTTTTTCATGAACGTAAAAGATTAATCAATCATATATGTTCTATCAAAAAACAGAACTATTTTAAGTTGTTTCACAAATTGACTCCTTACATAAAAAATTATAAAAAAAAGGAACCATAGATAATTTATCTATGGTTCCTAATACTGTTTTCACTGAGCAAAGATTACTCAGCTGCTTCTTCAGCTACAGTTGAAGCTTTTTTTGCTTCTTCTTTAGCTTCGGTTGCTTCTTCAGCTGCAGTCGCTTCTTCTTTAACTTCAGTTACTGCTTGCTCGATGAGTGTTACAGCTGTTTCTTCAGTTGCTACATCTGCTTGAACATTGTAGGTAACGATGCTTAAAATAGCTGCTAAATACATTTTTTTCATAATTGTATCCTTTTTTAAATGAGGTTATATAAATAATATAAAACTTATTTCACACAATAGGGGTTTCTATAAAAAAGTCAACTTTTCTCTGCTAACCTTGTTCATTTGCAACCTCTTTCTAAAAAAATATTGTCTGAAATATGCCGTACTAATCAAGTCTGTTTTTTATAGATAACAGTCCGGATTTAATCAGTTTTATACTCTCCTGTGTCTGTTGATACTTTGCAGAAAGAAGAGAATTATCTATTGTATTACAATCTTTTGGTGTCATAGTATCGGTTTGATGAGGTGCCTGTTGTTCAAGTGGAGATTCTGCTAATTTTGAAATGATGGGTTCATTCAAAATGTTGGGTTTTTTCTCATCATTTACTTCATCAGTTGATTGAGCAGGAGTGAAAGAATCTTCTTTCTGTCTGTTTTCGTCTATTGATGCTTCAAGAGTTTCACGTACTTGTTTCATAGAAAATGATTCATGTTGAAGGAGCTGTTTTATTTTTTTAAAAAGTAGTATTTCTTTGTCGGAATATAGATGTGATAATACTGTGTCAAGGTTGAGTTCACGTTCCCATAACTTAATAGTCGACTTTTTGACTTTGAGGAGATCGGAAAGTTCACTAATCTTCAACTTCTTTTTTGATTCTTTTTTATTTTGCATGAGCATATGCTGCTCCTTATCCATTTTTTTATGACAAATGTTATTAGAGTTGTCTTTTAATATAAAAGAAACTCTTTTTGAAAATAAAGGGTTTTTGGGAAAAAGATGGAGAACTCTTCTTGGCTTACCGTAAAAAATGTGCTAAATTTCGCTTGTAATAGGTTTTTTTCAGTTTACTCTTAAGAAGGTTATAAAATATGGATAGAAAATTTTTTTATTCGATGATGTTTTCAACAGTTGCAGTTTTAGCATTACAATATTATTTTTCGTCAAATAATACAAACGTTGCTACTGTACAGCTTGCTGGGCAGTCATTCAAGGCTCCTGTCGTTACAGATATTCGTCCTCTGTTTAAGGAACTTGATTTCATTGATGATGAAAAGCTTTCAGAGGAAGTTTTAACAACAATCGAAACAGAAAATCTTGTTGTTAAATTTTCAAATCATGGTGGAGCGCCTGTTTCAGTTGTCATGAAAAAGCATACAAATAAACAGGGTAATGGTTTACAGATGTTCGATTATACAGGATATAATGAGCGAGAAAAGCGATCATTTGCTCTGATTATGGGTGATGATGCTGCCGCTGCATATAATTATGTATTAAATGAAAAAACTGATAATTCTGTAACGTTTATCGCAAGAACTAAAGAGTGGGATATCATTAAGAAGTATGAATTTTCTTCAGACAGTTATGTTATGAATTTAGAACTTTCTGTTGAGCCACGATCTGCTCAAGTTGAATCAGTTACTCCGCGTCTGTTTATATCAGGTCCATTTATTGAAGGATTGGTTGATAATACAGTAAATGGCTTTGTACAAAAAACTGATGCTGGATCGTTTGAAAAAGTTTCATCTTCACAAGAAGAGGATTGGTTCTGGGTCTCTCCGTACTGTCTTGGGATGGAAGATCGATATTCAGCGCAAGCTTTGATTTCAGATCCACAAAAATTTGTAAAACGTGCTTACTATAAACGTGTTGAAAAAAAACAGTTGCAAATTGTTTTTGAAGGTCATCCCGTTGAAAAAAAAACAGCATGGAATTTGAGCTTTTATGTAGGGCCAAAAACTCTTGAAGGGTTGTCATCGGCACGAGATGATCTTGAGGGCTTGTTGTCATTTGGATGGTTGTCAGCGATTTGCAAGTGGTTGTTGTTTTTTTTACAATGGCTTTATCGATACTTTCAGAATTATGGCATAGCAATTGTTGCTCTAACAGCCTTAATAAAGTCGATATTTCTTCCCTTTATGATTTTTGCAAAAGGCCGTATGGAAGAGATGCAAAAATATCAACCGGCTCTTGACCGTATTAAAAATAAATACAAAAGCGATGTGCAAAAGCAACAGGAAGAAACAATGCGTTTTTACAAAGAGCATAATCTTTCTCCGATAACCCAGATGTTAGGATGCTTGCCATTGTTTCTGCAGTTGCCAGTATTTTTTGCATTGCAGCGCGCATTATCTAATTATATCGAGTTGTATCAGGCGCCATTCTTTGGGTGGATCACTGATTTGTCAGTAAAAGATCCATATTATGTTTTACCGATTTTAGTTGGATTGGTAATGTTAATTCAGCAAGTGTATACACCAACAAAAGATCCAAAACAACGATTTGTCATGCTTTTCTTGCCATTTGTAATAACGGCTGTGTTTATGAATCTTTCTGCTGGAATAGTTTTATATTGGTTGTCAAATAATATTTTCACCATGATGGAAGATAAATTCAGACGAACTTTTTTTGCATAAGATATTATGAGTAGGAGGGAATAAGATGACACGGCAGCTATTATCATTACAAAAATTAGTTGGTCAGTTACAAAAAATTCCCTATCTTGCTTCTAAAAATATATACAAGGTTGTAGGATATTTTTTAGAGGCTTCAGTAGAAGATATTGAAAAATTATGCAAAGTCTTGCGTGAAGCAAAAGAAAATGTTGATGCGTGCGCATGTTGTTTCAATTGGGCAGAAAAAAATCAAAAGTGTTCTATTTGTCAGAACTCTTCGCGTAAACAAGATATTATTTGTGTTGTTGAGACGTGGCATGACCTGATGGCTATTGAGCGAGCACAGGAATATAAGGGTTTATATCACGTTTTAGGTGGTGTGCTCAGTCCTCTCAATGGAATAGGTCCTGATGATCTTCGGATAAAAGAGCTTCTGAATCGTATTAATAAATCAACTGAAGAGATTATATTTGGAACAAATCCAACTCCTGAAGGGGAGACAACAGCAAGTTTTATTGCCACTAAACTCCCGAGTCATTTATTAATATCGAAGCTTGCAAGTGGTGTTCCCACAGGATCAAGTTTGGAGTTTATCGATCGAGTTACTATTGCTAAAGCATTAAGTGGCCGTCAGCCATTTTAATGACATCCCGATCCGTACATTTTTCTGTTTTTATATTTTTTTTATTAAAATTACCAATTATTTTTGGAGTATCTGATTCTTCACAAATTTTTCAAAAAGTATTATTGGAAAGTGACTATCAGGGATCCAACAGCGATGAAACCTGTTGGGCGCGTGGAAACGTTTCAATATTGATCAATAATCGTTTATCTATAGTTTCGGATAGCTTATTGTGTGACCTTAAGAAAAAAACGATTACTTTTTATGGATCAAAAAAGCATCCTATTTTGATTGCAATAGGTGAAGTCTCTATTATTTGTAAGTCTTTTTTTTGTGACTTACAGAGCGAGCGATGTTTGTTGAGCAATGTTGTGATGAGATGCAAAAAAAGTCGTCTATATGCAGATCATGGAACATTGTTATTTGATGGACAGGGAGTTTTTAACAACGCACAATTCACGTCGTGCAGTTATGAAATCCCACATTGGGAGTTTTTAATAGATCAAGTTCGTTTGACAATACAACAGAAACTGATCGTAAAAGGTGTTTCATGTCGATGGTGGAAAAAAGTAACAATTCCTTTACCTATTAATACTCTTTCGTATTCTTTAAGTCCTTGTTCGGGCTTTTTATTCCCCTCTCTCTTCAGTGAAAAGCGAGGAGGACTTGGTATTGAAATTCCGTATTATTCTTATTTCAGTGGCTCGTTTGATGTAAAACATATTCTGCATGCTCAATCAAAAAAAGGAATTACTTTGTTGGAGCGATTGCGATTCTTTTCTCCTCTGGTTGAGGGAGAAATGTTTGTTGGGTATGGATTTTTCTGGGGATATGATGATGGCATTGAGTTAACACATCTTGATAGGTTTCCCTTTTTTATTCATGGTTCCTTCCATGGCTTTATTTCTAATGAAAATATCGATCTGTCATGGAGGGTCTATGCAGATGAAGGTGATGTTTCTCGACCATCACGCTGGATGTATAAACCGCTGTTTTGGCAGAATCAAAATTCTGTTTATTCAGGGAAGATGCGGATAAAAAAACCGACTATAGATGTATCAGTAGGTTTTGATGCTCTGTTTCATTCAACCGCACATAGTTTTTTGAAAAAAGATGCGGAGGCTGTTGTTAATAAAAACTATGATTTTTTGATTCGAGGTCCGTATTTTTCATGTTCAAAAAATGTATATTCCTTTTTTAATAATCTGTCGTTAAAGACTCGATGCATGATAGATACGCTATTCTTAAATAGGCAGTCAGCAGTTGTGACTTATAAAAAAAAAAGTAATAGTTACTATATTCCAGGAGAAAAAACGAGTCTGGGTCAGGATGCTATTGTACGTCTTCAAAGCGATATTGCCACAGATGTTTTTATGAGAGGAAAGAGTTATGTTTGGCATACAGAGATTCATCCTGGACTTGTTTTATATCATAAAAATGTTGATAAAAAGAAGAGTGGAGGTCGTGGTTTTTTTTCATTTCGACTACAGAGCAACTGGTCGTTTCCAGAATATATTATTACTACTCGTTCAATGACTTATCGTCTGTTTTCTTCATGTAAGTTTTGTTATCAACCAATAATCTCTCAATCAAAAAATATTTTTCAGGGGTATGATCCGTATGATTATCGATATCATGAGTCATCGCTTTGGTATCAGTTCAAAAATAGCATGAGAGGGCCTAGTTTTTATGGATATTTTGAGTTTCTTCAGGGGATTGATTGGTCAGATGAAGAGATGAGGGATAGAAGAAAAAAAGTTTTAAAATCTGGCGTTGCATTTCCATGGAAAACTCGACTGTACGTAGAAAGTGAAAAATCAGGATATTCGTTCTTTGTTGAGGGAGAATGGGGTCATTGTGAAAATTTTTTACATACGGCTTCTCTGTCTGCTTGGCATGAATTTCCTGTTATTCGTTATGAAGTTAAGTATCTGTATCTTTCTTCAAAAACAGCTTTTGTTCGAAAGGTTTATGATATTGGTCACTTTGGAATCTGTGCTGTGAAAGTGAGGCTTGGAAAGAAATTTGAAAGTTTTTATCAAGGGTGGTGGCAGTTTAATACAAAAGATGATATGAATCGTTTTTTACAATTGAAGCGGCAAGTCGCAAAAATATGGTGGAATTTTGACTGTTGGCGTGTTGGAATTGGTTTAGAATATGAGCAGTACTCAGTTGAGCAAATAACAAAAAATGCTTGGAACCTTATGTTTTCAGTCCGATTGTTGTTTTCTGATTAACAAAGATGATAAGGCGAATATATATTAAAAAATAGTATCGTTTTGTTAGCATGTTATAATGTTTTATCGACAAAATGGATGGCATTAGAAAAAGGAATTATTCATGAATCAAAAAATGAAAACAGAGGTGTATTCAGCACGACGAGATCTGTTGATTAAAAAAATTTCTCAAAGTAAGGGCATCAAAGATTTTGTAATAGTTCTTCTGGGTGGCTTTGAAGATCATTGGTATGATTTTCGACAAGAAAGCAGCTTTTATTATTTGTCTGGAATTGAAGAGCCGGGAAGTTTATTATGTATCAAAAGTGATGGGTCTACCTCTTTATTTATTCCACAGTATCCTGAAGTTCGATCTATGTGGGTTTCTGGAGTTGTTTTGCCGGCAAAAAAAGGATCAGATGAGGCGCTTCGTCTTGGTCTTGATGAGGTTGTTTATTTGGGTGATGCTTGGAGTTCTTTTTCTGCAACGCTGCTTTTTAATGAAGCAGCTTATAAAAATATTATTATAGCGCTTAAGGAGTATGTGTTAGCTGGTCAGGATATATGCGTTGCGATGGATCCATCATCTTTATATGTTTCTCAAAATATTATATTGCCAGAAATAAAAAAAATAGTTGATATTGAAAATAGTATTGATATATCAATGCTTATTCATGAAATGAGAAAAACAAAGAGTGTTGAAGAAATTAGCTTTTTACATGAAGCTATACGCATAACAGCTGCATCACATGAGGCCGTTGCAAGCATGATAGCTCCTGGCGTTATTGAGTACGAGTTGCAATCATGCATAGAATCAATTTTTTTATACTTGGGCGCATCAGGTCCTGCATTTCCGTCTGTTGTTGCTACAGGGAAAAATAGTACTATTTTGCATTACACATCTAGAAAATCTGTTATTCGTGATGGTGATGTTGTGTTGGTTGATATTGGAGCGATGTATGGTCGATATGCAGCAGATGTTTCAAGAACGTATCCAGCATCAGGGCTATTTACTGATCGTCAAGCTGAAATATACAATCTTGTTTTACAAGCACAAAAATATATTGAAGATCATATTCGTCCAGGTATGTTTCTGTATAATCAAGCAGAACCAGATAAGTCATTGCATCACTTAGCTTTTAAATTCTTTGAATACCATGGATGTGCTCAGTATTTTACTCATAAAATAGGTCATTTTTTAGGTTTAGATGTTCATGATGTTGGTGATACAACTAAGCCATTGCAAGAGGGTGATGTTATTACTATCGAGCCTGGTATTTATTTGCAATCTGAGGGGATTGGAGTTAGAATCGAGGACGATTATGTTGTAGTTGAAGATGGATTTGTATGTTT
>JAESUJ010000009.1 GCA_016763165.1 Candidatus Babeliales bacterium | reverse complement strand
TAATTTTGAAGGCTGAAAAGACTATACTAAATAGCATAGTTAATAGACAGTAATTCATTGTAGGAGTGCTCCGTGAAGCAATTGATAATACGCAAAGCTGCCGTCATTGGCGCCGGCATAATGGGGAGTGGCATTGCCGCTCATCTCGCCAATGCTGGCATCCCAACACACTTACTTTTAGGATATAGCTACCATAGCAGCACTTGGCTACACATGATGCAACCATGGATTTTTGCATGGGCAGCTGATACAGCAGGATATTTTGCTGGAAATTTCTTTGGAAAACATAAACTCTGTCCAAATATTAGTCCTGGAAAAACAGTTGAAGGTGCTGTTGCTATTCTCATTGTTACAAGTTGCATGGCTTCTTCACTGCTTTATGGCATCATGATTGGCCTTGCTGCCATGAGTGGTGATCTGTTTATTTCGAAACTTAAACGAGATGCTCAAGTAAAAGATACAGGAAACTGTTTGCCTGGCCATGGAGGCCTTCTTGATCGCGTTGATTCTGTCTATGGGGTCATCTGTGTGCTAGCTTTTTTATAAAAAGTAAATCTCGATTCTTTATAAAAACCATCTCTCTTTGCTATAGTTTCTAAGAGTTGAACAACTAATCATCTTGTCCATTTTGACTAAGATTTCTCAGCTTTTTCATCACACAAAAAATAAGGGGAGAGATGTTTCCATATTTTTTATTTTTCACTCTGTTTTCTTTACTGCAATGGGGATCAACAACAAACCTTTACGCAACAAGCACTCAACTGGCAAACAACGAAGTAACAAAATATAACGAAATAGATGATAATGAGGGATTCGGTGATTTTTACTCAGAAGCTTTTGGAGAGTTAGAAACTGCATTTAAAAGTTTGATTCCAAGCAACTATAAACAGATCACCTATGCAGCTATTTTAAGCTTAATTATCTATTTTTTCATACCAGAAACAGTGAGACTTACAACAGAAAGCCATGCTTTTCATCCCTGCTATAAACCTTGAAAGTATTTTTATACAAGCGAAATAAGGCAATCTTTAATTTCATATTTACTGTCAATGCCAATCTCATCAAGAAAGTCTTCTTCGTGAGAAACAATAATCATCGCTCCAGGATATACCTTTAAAACTTGAATAACATGCTCTTTTGTTTCAAGGTCGAGATTGTTACTGATTTCATCTAAGATCAGAAGTTTTGGAGGGTCAGCTGCAATTAAACAGAGCGAAAGTCGAGCTTTTTCACCACCAGAAAGATTCGAAACTATATTCAAAACTTCATCATTTTTACGAAACAAAAAATCATTTAAGTGTCGTCTTAAGTCTTGTTCATTCCAATTATTTTTAACTTTTCTTAAATGATCAATGACTGAAACAGTGCTATCAAGATTAGAATAATGCTGATCTAAGTAACCAATCTGTTCAACTTTTGGCAAGTGCCAATCACCTGTTTTAAAAACAGTCTCTTTTCCAAGGATAGCCATTAATAAAGTTGATTTACCAGAACCATTTTTACCACTAATAGCAACACGATCTTTAAATGAAAGGAGTAGGTTAACATTTTTTAGTACTGTTTTTTCTTTTGAATACCCAATGTCAGCATTACTAATGGATAAGACAGATCCTGCAACAATGCGACTAGAATTTAATGAAAATTTAGGGACAATTACTTCAGGCAGACGAAGCGAAGCAAGTTGATCTGATAAATGCTGCTTTTGAGTATCGATCGCTTTTAACTTTTTTCCTTGTGACTTCTCAGCTTTCATCATTTTTGAACCAGCGGTCATCTTCGTCCATCTCTTATTTTCTATACTTTTTTTCCCCTTAGCCTTGCTTTTGGCAGCACGACCTTGCTCGTGCATCGATTGAGTATGAGTTGCTTTTTTTTCATTCTTCAACAAAGATAACTTTTTTTCAACTTGAACACGCTTCTGTTTAATATCACGCATGTAATCATCATATGACCCAGAAAACTGATGTATCTGGTTATCATCAAGATGCCAAAGAATACTGGTGCATTTTCGTAAAAGCTCTCTATCATGACTCACAATGACAAGGGTACCTTGATAATGTTGCAACATGCGAATAAGACTTTTTCGATTCGCAAGATCAAGGTGATTGGTCGGCTCATCTAATAACAACAGCTCTGGAGAAAGAGCTAATGCTTCTGTAAGTTTTTTATTTAATTTTTGCCCACCACTTAATTCATAATAATCACTGATAATTTGCTCAACAGATCCTATCAACAGATCATCTGGAATCATCACCTGTCCACTCGACGGTTGAAGCTTCCTTGAAAGAATCTTTAACAAACTCGACTTGCCACTACCATTTTTACCAATGATAGCAATACGACTTCCAGGATATATCTCTGTAGAAAAATCGTGAAAACAATCTTTGCTTGAAAACGAGAGACCTACGTTTTTAAACGAAATTAGTTTATGCATTAAAAATATGCTTTCAAAGTTTAAAACCTATTCATGGTAAGATATAAAATATACTAAAAAACCGACTCTATCTCAACATATTACAGAACATAGATTATTTTTTTACAACAAAAAAAGAGAGGCTGATATTTGATATCAGCCTCTCTTTTTAATAATATTCTAAAATCAGATTATTATCGACGACGACTTGGCGCACCACGACGATCACCACCGCGACCACCACGACGATCTCCGCCACGACCACCACGATCATCAGATCGATCAAATCTTCTATGTTTTTCAGAAGTAACAACTACGTCATCTGACACAACTTTTATTTCCATACGCTTGCCCTTCATCAAAACATCATTCATAACTTTGATGATAAAGTCAGCATGTTCTTTTGGAACTTCAACAAATGATTTACGTTCAGAAACAAGTACTATTCCTAATGTATGTGATGAAACACCTGTTTCTCCTGCAATTGCACCGACAACATCACTGGTACGAATACGATCAGCTTTACCAAGTGACAATTGTAAAATAACAACATTTTCACTATTTTTAGGAAGTTCTTTTTTTTCGCGTTTATCTCTTTTTGATGCAACTTCTGCTTCAATTGTTGATTCTGGAATACCAAGAACATGTGCTAACAATAATGAACCAGCATCTTCCATTGAGAGATCATTTTTTTCACATAAAGCTCTAAATGATTCTTTTGATTTATCCAAATGTTTTTCACGCATTTCAAGTAACTTATCAGCAACTGATTGAACACGAATCTTTTCAATTACATTATTTGATGGAACTTCTGCAGCTGTAATCGAACATTTAAGTGATCGTTCCAAATATTGTAATGATTTAAATTCACGCATGCCAATGAAAGTAATTGAGATACCTTCTTTACCTGCACGACCAGTTCTACCAATTCGGTGTGTATAATATTCAGCATTGCTTGGAAAATCATAATTAAACACAGCTTCAATGTTTTCAACATCGATACCACGTGCTGCAACGTCAGTTGCAACCAAAATATTGATTCTTCCTGATCTAAATTTACTCATCACTCCATCACGAGACGCTTGTTTCATGTCTCCGTGTAAAGCATCAGCCTTATAGTTTGCCATATGCAATTTTTCAACAAGTTCACTTACGCGACGTCTTGTTTTACAGAAAATAACTGACAATTTATGATTGTATAAATCAAGGAATCGACAAACTGCATCAAACTTTGCCTGTTCTCGTATTTGAACATATCGTTGTTCAATTTTCGGCGCAGTTGCTGCTGTTCGCTCAACTCTAATGATTTGTGGATTTTTTTGATATATTTTTGTTAATTCCATAATTGGTTTAGACATAGTTGCTGAAAAGAAAACTGTTTGTCGTTCTTTTGGAATAAAGCTTAAAATTGTTTCAATATCTTCACGAAAACCACGATCCAACATTTCATCCGCTTCATCAAGAACAATCATTGCAACTTGATCTAACTTCAATGATTTACGGTTCAAATGATCCATCATACGACCAGGTGTTCCAACAACAATATGTGCATGACGACGAAGTAATGAAAACTGACGCTCAATAGGTTGTCCGCCATAAATAGGTACAACATTGATACCTTGTTTGTAGACTAACAATCTTTTGATTTCAGCTGTAATTTGTATAGCGAGTTCACGCGTTGGGCACAAAACTAATGCTTGTGTAGCTTGAATTTCTGTTGTTACTTTTTCAACCATCGGAATTCCGAAAGCAACTGTTTTTCCAGTTCCTGTTTGAGCTTGACCAACTATATCAAGTCCTTGAATAGCAAAAGGAATCGCTTTCGCTTGAATCGGAGATGGAGTTTCGAAACCCATGTCTTTAATCGCAGACAAGATTTCTGGTGAAATAGGTAATTGAGAAAATGTAGACATTTCCATTATATAACATCCTTTATGTTTATGTGTAAGGAAAAATTACGCTGCAAGAGATAAAACGAATAAATGCAGCTTTTATTTTGGCCCTTCACACATACCATAAATTATCTATAAAACATGATTAAAGGGCGCCCACGTCTTATCTATGACAATAAGACATACCCTATTTATATCAGATCCACCGGATTCTGCAAGTTGTTTATAAAAAACGATCAAACAGAACTTTTTTCTAAGCATTTTTTAAAAAATTGTAAAAAAATTGTTTTTTTTCGTTTTTTTGAGATATCTTAATAATTAAAAAAAAGCCCTATTCAAGGAAAGACCTCTTAATGCTATACTATATCAAACGAATGTACCAATTAGGACTAACAAAAAGTCTCTTACGTATCACTCCTTTTTTTAAAGATCAATGGTTCAAAACAAGTAATAAAGTCCGTTTTTCCTGGAATAAAATCCCTTATTATCCCGAAAAGCACCTTTTGCCACTCTCTTCTCGAACAGCTCGCACTATTTTTAAATCAGCACTTTTTTTGCAACAAATTCCAGAAACATGGAAACAAAAGTATGAAGTAGAAAAACAACTCGATCGCATGAGAAATGAAAAAACCATTGTTTTTGATCAAGAAGTGCAACTTAACAATCCTCATTTATGGATCACCGATCCAATTAACAACAGACTACTTTTAACTCCTTGCAAACCTAAAGAGTTACCATTTGGTCCTTATTTTTCTTATGCAGAGGCTCAAAAAAATGGAGCTGATATTCGTATTGCTTGGGAATTAGGACGATTGCAGTACCTCAGTAAACTGGTAACTGCCATTCCTCATTTGAAAACAGATGAAAAAAAAGAAGTAAAAGAATTTATTTTGCAACAGATCATTTTTTGGCAAGAACAGAACCCGTTCATGCATGGCCCTCACTGGTACAATGGTATGGAAGTTGGCATTCGTGCTATAAATATTATTTATATCTATCATATTTTATATGACAACAACCTTATTAATGCTGATGAAAAAAAACTATTTATTAATCTTTTATACCAACACAAGCAGTATCTCAGAACATCGTGGGAAACATCCTCAACCCCCAACAATCATTATTTAACAGATCTTGTTGCATACATCCATCTAGCTCTGTTTTTTAATATTTCACAAAAAAAACTTCTTAAATGGGTACATGTTGCATATCAAGCATTTGATCAACAAATATTAGCTGATGGTTGGTCATATGAAGGCTCAACAGCATATCACCATCTTGACACAGAGCTTCTTTTGCATCTACACCTGCTTACATCAATGACACAATATAAACAGAAAGAAAAGATTCATACTTTATACTTGACGGCTGTTCAAGTGCTTGAACGATTTTATGATAGCTTTGGAAGAAAGTCGTCGATTGGCGACAATGATAATGGTAAAGTTATCACTGGAGTCACTTTTTTTAATAAAAAAAATCCACATAAAACAATAGATCGCGTTACTCACTATCCTCTCATGGGCTTAACCTGCGTCACAAAAGATACCATTTCATGCACCATGCGACACAGCTTTTTTAAAAACAACAGACCGACTGGTCACTACCATCGTGATGATTTGTCTGTAGTTCTTGCTCTGGATAAAGCAGCTTTATTTATTGATCCAGGAAGCTATCTTTATACGGGAAACCCTCATGAGCGAAACCAGTTTAGATCATGGCAAGCACATAATGGCCTTTTTTGCACTGACGAACTAGAAAAAGATCTAGAAACTCCATTATTTGAGTTATTCAAAAAAGAATGGATTCAACAACCTGTTGTTATCGATGAATCAAATGAAATAAAAATCATTTCACAACGACCACTCTATTGCAACAATGGAACAGTTATCCGAACAGTGAGGATTAGATCAACAGAAATCATAATTAAAGATACGATTGAAAGCTCTGAAGAACATAATTTAAAAATTAATTTTATGTGTGACCCCACAATTATGCTTGAAAGCCTGTCTGATGGCCTTCTTATAAAGAATAAGGATAAAACAATTGGCATTTTTTCAAGCTCTGAAAATTTTGAAATTCAAGACCAATCAGCATCAACACAGTTTGGAGCAAAAAACAGAAACATTACAAATTTGCATAACTCCAACAAAAAACATACGTGAGATTACAACGATTATTGGAATCTTGAATTAATAAGAACAGATGCCATTTTTGCAATTTTATGTTTCAATTTTTCAATTAAACGAACTTTTACTCACTTCTATTCAAAATTCAAAATAGAAATGATAGACTCATAGAAAGTTATAAAATATAAATATATCAAATTACGGAAAAAACTTCATGAAAAAAAACTATTCAATATTATCTTTCTTTATTGCAGCAATGCTCCTTTTGCCTGCACCAGTTAAGTCGGCAGCAGACCAGACTCAACTATTAATAGAACTAAATAAAGAGCTGCTCAGCATCATAAAAGAAGAATATGATGAGAATGAAGACGAAAACGTCTTTAACGAAAGAAAGGATTCTAATATTAAAGAATTTCTAAAAAAAGATGCTAATATTATTAATCTAATGATTAGTAATGAAAATAAAGGCTTTGAAAAACTTTTACTTGCTGCCATTAAAAATGGTGAAAGTATCTTAGTAAGTTATTTTTTAAAGAACTACCCAGAAGAGCATCTCAAAACAATTTTGAATAAATATAAGTTTGCACATGCAGCAATGAAATATAATAATACTCAATCACTTGAATATCTTCTTCAATACAGTGCTCCATTAGACTCTTATACCTTTATTCAACTTTTAAATGCAATACTTGAATATGAAAATGCAGATGATCAAGATGGCCCCAATGCAATAAAAATCATGCTTGAATATAGAGCGGAAGAATTAAAATTAGCGGAAGAATTAAAATTAGATAAAAACGTATTAAAACTTGATAACTTTATATCTAAGGTGACATTAAAAAAATTCAAAAATATAGACTTCGAAAAACAGATATTTTCTATAGTCAAACAATTAATTGAACATAAAATTATTAGTCGTGATGCTGCATGGAACGTCACAAGCAACCTTCTTTCAAAAGATTTACAAGATAATAAAATTAAAATTCAAGTCAAAACGACTATTCGACAGTTCATCGAATCTAATTGTATTGATTTTATTAAGCCGTATTCTTCAAGTGTTGAAGCACTTTACGAGATTGCCCAGAAAAATAAATCTATCTCACTTGATTCATTTGAGTTTTTAAAGTCTGAAGCTTTGCGAACTCTTCCTGAAAAATATTTTAAAAGAATCAATTGTTTCTTAGATTTTTGGAAAAAAGAAAAAGAAAAACTTATAAAAATAAAAGAAGGTAAAGAACAAGCGATTTTTTATAGAAACCCTCATGAACAAAAGAACTTACTTCCTTTGTATAAAGAAATAGCAATAATTCAGGATACAATTGACAGTCTTGAATTACTCAATAAACAGAAAGGCTCGCAACGAATTTCACAAGAATGCATTCCTCCATACAATAAGGCTTTAAAGCTCTTTTTCAAGTTAGACAAATATTGTGATCAACAGATAAGTGATGAAAGTGAATTCGATGAGAAATTAAAAGCATTAGAAAAAGAAGAAAGATATTGTCAATCTGATTCTGTAAAGCTTCCTATTTTTACTGATAAAGGCAAAGGCAGACTAAAAGATTTTCTGATATTTTCTAGAAAAATATATGATGCATACGTAGAAAGCCCTAAATTCAATATAGATATCAATGAGTATAGAAAATGTGAAAAAAAGATTGAACATCTTGAAATGTTAATTGAGTGTAGCGATATAGCCTGGATTAAAAAAGAATATTATCCTCGATATCTCGAAGCGCTTGAATCCTATGACAAAATGGCCGAACAACGAAATATAATTAAAGCTAAAAATAAAGAAACCCTAGAAGAAAATCTAAGCAAAGAAGATGAAAAAGAAGAAGAAGAGATCCAGCCTGAAGAAGAGCAAACAGTCCACGAACTTGAAGAAGAAGAAGAAGAACAAGAACAAGAGCGACTTCGTCAAGAAGAAGCAGCAGAGCGACAGCGTCAAGAAGAAGCAGCAGAGCAAGAACGATTACAACTCGCAGCAACTGAGCAATTGCGTAAAGAAGACGAAACCGAGCGTCAGCTCAAGCAAGAAGAAGCAGAACGTCAAGAACAACAACGTGAGAAAAAAGCTAAAGAAGAATGTGAAGAACAAGAAGCTGAGCGTGAACTCGAACAAAAGCGTCAAGAAGAAGCAGATCGACTTCGTAAAGAAGAAGAAAATAAAAGGCGCTTAGCTGAAATAGAACGATTACAACACGAAGAAGAACAAGAACGATTGCAACAAGAACAAGAACGGCTTCGTAAAGAAGAAGAACTAAAACGACTAGTAGCAGGTATCCTAGAGCGCAATCGAAAAAGCATTGAAGAAGTAAACATGGAAATTGAACAAAAAGAAAGAAAACTTAAGACCGACGAAGCAAAAGTTAAAAAAGAACAGGAAGAACTAAATCGTAAACATATAGTTGCAAAGACAGAAAAACTCAGAGCTGAAGCTGAAATAGAACGATTACAACAAGAACAAGAGCGCCAACGAACAGAGGCAGAGCGACTTCGTCAAGAAGAAACCGAACGTCAAGAACAAGTTAAACGTGAGCAGCAAAAAGAAGTAGCCCGCGAAGAACAAGAACGACAAGATAGGGAAGAACAAAAAGTAACCGATCAACCGCCTGTAGAGCAAGAACAATTGCAACTCGAAGAAAAATCCAAATCAAGCTTTATTAACAAAAAGAATGTGTGCATAGCTGGATTATTAGGCCCTACTTGCGTAGCCATAGACTTTTGGTTGAATTTTAAGAAAATAAAAAAAGAATATCTTGAACAGAAACAAGATATTAATCAAGATGGACAATACGCTATGACAACCTGGATAAAAAGTTATTTTAATGTACAACGAAAAAGATTTTCCAACCAGAAAATAGTTGAAAAATCTAAATCTTCCCCTAGTGAGAATTTAGACACGTTCGAAAAAGAAACAGTGGCATAAAATTACATTAAAAAATTAACATCAATGATGTGTACACATGCTCAGCAATGCAGCAAAGTTATCAAGTAATTTTTTATGCCAATCATCTAACTCTTTTTCTCCCTCAAACAGTAGCAATCCATGATTGCCATGTCGTGTGTGCCAACAATGATATGATGGATTCTCCATTCCTAAGTCTTTTCCCAAATCCTTAATATCTTGATCGCTATGCAAATCAATGTTTTTTTTCTTAAGACTCATTTTTAAGAATTTTTTAATATCGTGATGATACGGTGCTTTTTCCATATCAGGAACAAAACATTCAGGCTTCTCCCAAATATCTTCTTTATGCAAGCAACACTCATCTTTGGTAAAACTTGCAACACCTTTTAAATGGTCAAAGTCAGGATTATCAACCAGATAGGTTGCCTTCTTTAAACCAAAACACTGATTGTGTGACAACGAATGTAAAACCATGTGGGTAAGATCATCCAGCTCATGATAACGTAAAATACGTTTTGGCAGCGATACCAAGTGTTCCATCATTGATTGATCATCTTTATGATGTACAGTAGAATCTGCACCATTATCAAAATGTGCCATGATCCCCTCCTTTCTTATGCAACTAAAAAACTATACTTATTTACACAAAAACTCTCCCTTTTTTTTAACTCTACTACTTTTTCATAGATCAGACAACCATGAATAGAAAAATAAAAAAGTAGTCAGACTGTATTTATCGACTGCATAACTTTTCTACTGTTTTTGCTAATCCAACAGATTTTGATGCTTTCAACAGAATAGTTGCATCATTTTCTTGTAGCAACTGCATTAAAACAAGGGTTGCCTCGCGTACATTGTTGACAAATATATATTTTATTTTATCAGACAATGAAACATTTTCTAGTTGAAACTCGTCTCCAATAAGGATGCAAATCGAAATTGAATGCAGGCGACTTATAGATTCTAAAACAGAACGATGTCCTTTATCAGCATATGATCCTAGTTCATACATCGGTCCTAAGACTGCAACTTTACAACCTGCCGACAAGTTATCCAATGTTTGACATGCTACCATCATGCTCTCAGGATTTGCATTGCACGCATCATCAATAAGATAACTTTTTGTTCCATGAATCTGTTTTTTTTCAAATCTTCCAGCCATCTGTTTCCATGAAAATGCATGCTCAACAGCATCCTGCAAAGAGACTCCGAATGAAACAACAAAGGCTATCGCAACTATACGATTGTAGAGTCGACCGGCATGTATTTCATCATGATCGCATTGTATTGACTCACCATAACAATGCAATTTATTTCCATCCAACCAGACATCTGAGTCAGATAAAGACCCCACTATTTTAACCTGTTTTTTTAATTTTTCTGATAAAAAAGAAGGAACTTTTTCTCCAACAATTTTTATTGCATCATCTGTCATTCGTGAAAATATTTTTTCTTTTTCATGAATAATAATCTGAAAATCATGCAAACCTTCCGTGTGTGCATGAGCAACAGTTGTAATAATTCCAGCTGTTGGCTGCACAACTTTAACCAGATCATCCATTTCACCTGATGCATTAATTCCCATCTCAAACAGTGCCAACTGATGTTTTTTTTCAAGCCTCAAGGCTGTTAAAG
>JAESUJ010000066.1 GCA_016763165.1 Candidatus Babeliales bacterium | reverse complement strand
CGATAGAAGTTGATTGGAATTTTAACAAAAATAATAATTAAACTCACAAGTTGTTAACTTTATGTTTTTTTATTTTTAAAAAATACCAGAATTAAATAATAACAACATGAATAACCCAAAACAAACAAATAATTGTAAAATATGCAATACTGAAAAAATATATTATTGTGAAAATGACACATGTTGGTGCAATCCAGAACGAGGAGGATGTGAGGCAGAGGGATGTATCAATTCAGTGTGGTGGAATTTTCCCAAATGTAAAACCCACCATAGAATTTGGGTTGGGATGGCACAGTCGAAAAAAATAAAAAAACATGTCAAAGAAAATAAAAAAAATTTGATGATCACAATATAAAATATGTTTTTTTATTTTTTTCTGGAACGATGTGCCCAAGTTTTTAATTGTTTTAACTTTTTCAAACGATCTTCTTTCAATTTACCTTTATTATGAGATTTTCGTTGTTCTTGAAACCATGAACCAATTGGTTCGTTTTTATAATTAACTGTTCCCTTTATTAATGTGTTAGTTTTTTCAAATTCAGCGCATAAATTATATTTTTTATTCCATTTAATTTGGAGCTTGTTAATAAATTTATCATTCCATGCATTTATTTGTTTCAATCTCTGAAATCTATCATCTGACATTTTTTTTTGTTTGTATGATGTCAATTGTTGTGATAACCATGTTCCAATTGGTTTATCTTTGTATATTGTTGAATATACTATTAAATCGTTCTTTTCATAATCTTTACATAATTCAAGCCATGGAGTCCATTTATCTAATATTCTATCAACAAATGTATTTAGCTGTTTTAAATATGTTAGTTTATCTTCAGACAACGTATTTTTTTTTGTATTTATCTAATTGACATCCAATCCACATGCCAATATCTTTAGTTTTATAAATTGTTCTTTTTGAAATAAGTGTATTTGCATCAATTTCAAATGCAATACACAAATCAAACCATTCTTTCCAAGCAGATTTTGTCTTATATTTCCATATTTTTAACTGTTTCAATAGAATTAATTTATCCTCAGATAATTCTTTTTTATTCAATTTGGTTATTTGTGATCCAATCCAGTTGTTCAAAGTTTTATTTTTGTATATTATTTTTGAGTTTTCAAATATAGTTTTCTCTTCGTGTTGTTTGCACAAATTTATTTTTTCAAGAAATTTATCCTTAATTCTATATTTAAATGTTTTCAATTGCACAAATAAAACTGTTCTATCTGAAATCATTAATTTTTTTTTAAATTTCATCATTTGACTAGTCATCCATATATTTACGCAAACTTCATTGTGTTTTCCTGCATTTTTTTGTATTATTCCATATTTTTTTTCATAATCCAATGAAGCATTGAATGATTTTAACCATTTATTTGTCAATTTATAATTCCAACTTTCTAAATTTTTCAACATTTCAATTTGTTGGATTGACAATGAATTCAACTTAAAATTATTTATTTGTGTTCTCATCCAATAATCCAGATTAATGCTCATATATTTCAACGTATTTTTTCTGCCAATAATGATTCCATTATTTTTTTCATAATGTAATGCTATTTTATATTTATATTCCCACAGCCCTCCTGTTTTGGATATTTCTATTAGTTTCACAGTTTTCTCAATTTTTTTAACACATATTTCAGAACCGATGAACATACCTGATCCACTTCTAATTTTAGGATCTTCATGATATAATATATTTATTATTGAAACTGCATCTGCCATATTTGGAGGCAAGCAAATCAATGCAATATCTTTTTCAGGATGTTTTCTCAAAACTCTCCCAATATTTTGAATAACTCCAATGGAACTTTGTCTGGGTTCAGCAAATACTAAACAATCCGCACAAGGAATAGAAACACCTTCAGAAACCATGTTAACATTACAAATAACAGATATACCATTGCTTTTTTCAAATTCATTTATAATTGACTCTTTGTCTTTTCTAGAACATCCTCCGTGAAGATCATAACTTGTTATATTGTTTTGATTCAACAATTTAGAAAATATTTGACTTTTCCTTGCATCTTCTTTATTTTCTTTTCTATTGAAAAATAATATAATTTTTTTTCTGTGATGTTTGTTAATAAGTTCTTTCACCATTTCCAACAGAGAACATTCGTTAAATACTAATAATCTATAATCACAAAGTCTTCCCTTATCAATACTATCTCGAATAGATTCTCTATCAATGATAGGAATTTTTACATCAACCTCATCTATAATTTTTGGGGTTGCTGTCAAGAACAGTTTCTTATTTGATTTTAATTTCAATGTTTCTCCAAATTTTCCGTTGATGTTGGACGTGTGATGAGCTTCATCATAAACCACTAAATCTACATTATTTAATCTATCTTTGCATAATTCATAACTCTGATAATTGATAATTTTAATTTGTCCATCTTTAAGTTCTTTCATATCTTTACCAGAAGTATAATCTGAGTTTATAATTTCAACATCAAAAGGCAATTTTAATATTTTGCACATTTTATAAAATTCATTTGCGATAAGAATCTGTGGGACAAATATAATTATATTTTTGTAGTTTTCAAATATTTTACCAGCAATGTATGTTTTACCCCAACCAGGCGGATATACCAACATTCCTTCATTATTTTTATTAAAATAACCGTTTAATAACTTGATTTTGGGTTCTTGGTAACTGTAATCTAACGAGAGGGATTCTTTAACTTCGAATCCTGGAATTCTGACAGAAATCGTTATCTTAATATTGTCACTTTCCAGTTGTTGAACTAAGTTTTTAAAATCTTCTTCAAACTTTAATTCAAATAATTCTCTTTTTCCTTTTCTATGGTCTTTCAAAATCACATGACATCTTTTTTCTAAATATCTTAACTCTCCAATAGTTTCATATCCTTTGGAATTTATAATTTTTTCAAAACATAAAATGTCTTCTTCTAAGAAAATAGTGTTATATGTAGATAACCTCGATTTTAAACAAGTTGAAAATCCGATCTTATAAATATTCTCATATCTTGTGTGTTTTATGAAATATACTCCGCTCATTTTGCTTTGTAAATACATCAAATATTCAATTTTTACAACAAGAATAAAATTCTCTCTGTTACTATAAAGAATAACATTATTCGAATTTAACAATGGGTGCGTATAACACAAAGGATACGTTAATACCGGATAAATATGATGGATTGTCTATGATGACATCTCAACAGTTACTTGACAGTGACAAAACTTCAACTTATACATATTCTACTGCTACAAGTCCTCCTTTTCCAGAATATTCAGACGTGTATTCTCAACCAACGATGAGATCAAAGGGCTCAGTAGTCGATGCGCGCGGCTTACCGTCGATGTTTGGCCCTCCTTATTTGGGTTGTTTTTCG
>JAESUJ010000065.1 GCA_016763165.1 Candidatus Babeliales bacterium | reverse complement strand
TTGACATTCCGCCAATACGTCCTTTTTGAACTTTTCTATACTTTGTTTTTTTAGGCATCAACATAGACGTATTCCTTTACCGATAGTCGCCTTTGCAAATCCACACTTTGACCCCAATAATGCCATAAATAGTTTTTGATTCTGCAAGTGCATAATCAACACATGTTCTCAAAGTATGTAAAGGCATTTCACCAACATTTAATTTCTCACTTCGTGCAATTTCTGCACCACCAAGTCGTCCAGAACAAACAATCTTGATTCCTTTTGCTCCACTCTTTAATGCCTGAAAGCCAGCTTTTTTCATCACACGTTTAAAACTTGCACGGCGTGAAAGCTGTTCTGCTATACTTTTGGCAACAAGTGAAGCCTGTAAATCAGGGTTTTTCACTTCTTGAACTGCAACTTCAGCATTTTTTTTGAACTCTTTCAAAATATCTGCACGAAGTTGATCAATTCCCTGACCTTTTTTACCAATTAAAACACCTGGTCGAGATGAATGTACTATAATTCTGATATTTTTACCAGCCTTTTCTATCACAACCTTGGCAATATCGATATCATTAAGACGTTTTTTCAACCAACGACGTAAGCGAAGATCTTCTAAAACTTCTGCACCATAGTTTTTCTTTGCAAACCAATGTGCATGCCAATCTTCAAAAATACCTAATCTAAATCCTAATGGATGTACTTTTTGTCCCACAATGCACCTCTACTCAACGTCTTGATTTGCTTCAACTACTATTTCTATATGACTTAAGCGTTTTTTCAAAATTGATGATCGTCCCTGAGCACCTGGCTTCATATATTTGATAACAGGGCCCTGATCAATTTTGATTTCTTTTATGCGCATGTTTTTCAGAATTGTTTTATCCTGCAATTTATCAACTGCATTTGCACATGCTGATTTTAATGTTTTTAAAATAGGAGTCGTACGACGAGACAATGTAGTCTTCAACCATACTTCTGCTTCATATACAGTTTTTCCACGTATTACATCAGCTATAGGACGTAATTTAAACGGTGAAACGTGTACATATCTACTTATTGCTCTTGCATCCATACTCTTATTTCCTTAAAGTACTATTTTTTACCGGCTTTACCACCAGCCATTTTTCTTTGTCCACTATGCATTCTGAAAGTACGTGTTGGAGAAAATTCGCCTAAAGCATGTCCAACCATATTTTCAGTTAAGAAAACAGATATATGTTTTCTTCCATTATGAACGGCAATAGTCAAACCAACTAAATCAGGAGTAATTAAACTTGATCGTTTCCAAGTTTTAATTACTTCTTTTTTTGTTGAATTTCTATTCTTCTCTATTTTTTCTAATAATGAAGGTGCAATATATGGACCTTTTTTAATCGAACGTGCCATCAATATTCCTTAACTTTTAACATTTAACAGACTCTCAAACTACGGACGACGACGTTTTACAATTGCAGAGCTCTTTCTCGTACGAGTTCTAGCGCCCTTGCAAGGTTTACCCCACGGAGTTGTCGGATGTGATCCTGACTTAGAACGGCCTTCACCACCACCATGTGGGTGATCAACCGGATTCATAGCCATACCACGAACAGTAGGTCTTATCCCTCTGTGTCGATTTCGTCCCGCTTTTCCAAGCTTCATATTTCGAAAATCAGCATTTGATAAAGTTCCCACAGTTGCCCAACATTCCATCGATACAGTACGTAACTCACCAGATGGCATCTTCAACAATGCTCGTTGATTTTCTTTTGATACAAGTTGAATTGAAGAGCCTGCAGAACGAGCCATTTTTCCACCTTGAGATGGAACAACTTCTACGTTATGCACAAAAAAACCTGTTGGTATAGCTCTCAAAGGCAAACAATTACCTGTGCGAGCATCAGCTTTTTCACCTGCTAAAACTTCATCTCCAACATTTTGTCCTTCTACCTTAAGAATATATCCTTTGGCACCGTTCTTATACACTACCAATGCGATAGGCAAGTTACGATTAGGATCATATTCAAATGCAGAAATAACTCCTGGAACATCACGATGCATTCGCTTAAAATCTATAATACGATACATACGCTTTGCTCCACCACCCTGGTGTCGTCTCGTTATGCGTCCATAAGCATTTCGTCCACCACTTTTTGGAAGTGGTGCAAGCAACCTTTTTTCTGGTTTTTTCTTACTTAAAGACTTATCAACAATAAATTGTTGTCCCCGTAATGAAGGATTTCTCGGTCTACGCGTTACAATTGCCATTTTTTAATTCCCTCTATGCAACAGTTTATTCTGAAACTGGCTGTTGTGCACCTGCAGTTTTGAACTGCTCAAGCAACTCTATCTTATAACCTTTTTTCAAAGTTATAATTGCCTTTTTTTTATCAGAACATTTATAAGAACGTTTGCCTGCTGCAATCTTATTCTTACCAGTTGTTCTTAAAACACGTACTTTATCTACTTCTACATCCCAAATTTTTCTTACAGCATCTGCAATCATTGGTTTATTCGCACCCAAGTGCACATCAAGGGTGATGTGACCGAATTTTGAATATGATTGCAAACTTTTTGATGTCAAAATAATTTTTTTGACAATATCATATCTAGTTAATTCCATCGCGCCACCATTGTGTTAAAAGATTCTATATCTTTCTTCATAAACAACCAACGATGAGCATGCGCTAAATCATACACATTTGGATTGTCAAAAAATAAAATACGTATCGAAGGGATATTACGAAATGAAGCATACAAGAATTGATCATCTGGCTTCATAAACAATAATACCTTTCTATCATTGAGACCTGTTTTTTTCAACACATCCATTGCAATTTTTGTACGCGGCACTTCTTGTTTAACATCATAGTTAACACAAAAAATACTGGATGCATCCAACATTCCAAAGTAAACGTTATTCATAGCAAGTGCTTTTTGCGCTTGCGTCATTGACAACGTTCTGGTACGTGCCTGTGGACCAAAAATAACTCCGCCTTTTCTCCATAATGGTGAACGTAAAGAGCCAGCCCGAGCACGTCCTGTACCCTTTTGTCTCCATGGCTTTCTAGTAGAGAAATTAACTTGAGCACGTGTTTTGCTAGCAACCGTTCCTTGACGCCAATTTTGACGCAATACACGAATAGCTGTTGCAAATGCTACAGAGTTAATCTCTTTTTTTTCAATAGCGATTGGCTCAAAAGATTCCTCTTTTTCGCCTTGCATTGTATATAAATCTATCTTACTCATTGCTTAATCCCTGTTTTCGTATTGATAAAAGAGTGTTTTTTCTTCCAGGAATCGCACCTTTAATAAAAATAGACCCTGTATCGCTATCTACTTTAACTATCTTCAAGCCACGAACAGTTACCTTTACATATCCAGTATGACCAGGCATTTTCTTTCCTTTTTGAACTTCACCCTGCGTACGCTGCCCAGCAGATGAACCTGGACGTCTATGAGACTTAGAACCATGAGATGCGGGACCACCCTTAAAACCATGGCGCTTCATCACACCTTGAAAACCAAGGCCCTTGCTTAATCCTGAAACATCAACTTTCATATCATCAGCAAAAACAGTATTTTTCAAAGTTAATTTCTGTCCCAATGCATACTCATCACTTTCGTGAGAAGTTTGACATTGAATTTCTCGAACATGCAAAAAATACTTTTTCTTATTTTGCAAAAAACTGAGATCTAATGCTTGGTTGCTATAACGCTTTCTGAGCATTCCAATTTGTAAAGCACTGTATCCGTCTTTATCTTGAAATTTGATCTGCGTTATATACCAGTCAGCAATGTTAACTACCGTAACTGGAATGACATTTCGCTCTTGATCAAATATTTGCGTCATTCCAACTTTTGTTCCTAAAAGCTTTTGTAACATA
>JAESUJ010000064.1 GCA_016763165.1 Candidatus Babeliales bacterium | reverse complement strand
ATGCTTCTCGATTTGGCTTGCAATTCGTTTTTTAATGCTTTCATCAGCTTTCAGAATCTCAATTTCATCTTTAAGCAAAGCGCTTAGGCGGAGTGCACGTTTTTTAAGATTAGCAATTTCAAGTATTTCTTGTTTTTCATCAAAATCAAGTTGAACTTGTACTGCAATGGTATCAGCTAAATAATCAAGATCTTCTAAATCGCTCAAAATATTTAAAATATCTTGTGAAACTTTTTCATTTAATTTTGCATATTCTTTGAAAAGAGCGTTAAGGGTTCTCCATAAAGCCTTTGTTTCAGCCGGTTTCAATGTATCTTTTGAATGTTGATCCTCTGCTGTAACTGCAAAGAAATCATGAATGGACTGGTCAACATCAATGATTTTTGATCGAGCAATGCCTTCAATTAAAATCTTAAGTGTACCATTTGGGAGGCGGGCTACTTGTAAAATAACTGCACGTGTTCCATATTCATACAGATCATTTATAGTAGGGTTTTCAATATCTGGTTGTTTTTGTGCTGTTACAAATATTTCTTTAGTTGATACAAGCGCATGTTCAACAGCTTTAATTGAAATTTCTCGACCAACAATAACAGGGATAATGCTTTTGGGAAGTGCAACAACATTTTTAAGCGGAAGCACTGGTAAATGCATGATTGAGCTGAAAGGTCTTCGTTTTTCTTCCATGGTGACTCTCTTTGAATTTGAGGGTAAACTTTTGTATGTACAGTACATAATAATCAATTGTAAGGTTATCTATTTTTTAAGATATAGACATTTTTGAGAGTATTCAAAAAAGAGGCTTTCTGCAAGAAGATTCAAAAAAATGATCGATTTTATCAATCTTCTTCTGTTTTTAGAATAAGATTCTCAGATTATTTTTCTTCATCTTTCGCACAAGGCATCAACTGGATTAAGTTTTGAAGCTAGGTATGCTGGATAAAATCCAAAGAAAATGCCAATTAAAAGGGTTATTCCTGTTGAGCATAATATTGAAGTAAGGGTTACAGAAATGGGCCATCCAAGTATTGCTTTAGTTCCAAGTGCAATCAAAAGTCCAATGAGTATTCCTATAATTCCTCCTACAGAGCAGAGAACAATAGCTTCAATTAAAAATTGTCGTCTAATGTTCTGTTCTGTAGCACCAAGGGCAAGGCGAATGCCGATCTCTCGTTGTCGTTCAGAAACAGCAACAAGCATGATGTTCATGATTCCGATTCCACCGACAATGAGTGATATCAGGCCGATTAAAAAAAGAAACAGATTAAATGTTGAAGAGGTTTGTGCTGCTGTCTTTGCTATTGACTCTTGTGTCGTGATGCGAAAATCATTTGGTTCACTGGATTGTAGGTGGTGACGAAGTCGCAGAATTTCTGTAGCTTGCTCAATGACAAGAGGAATGTTTTCTGATTGGGATGTATGGAGAACAAGCGCATGGACACCTCTTCCGGATCGTTTTTGAATATGTTTTTTCAATGTGCTTAATGGAATAAAGACATTGAAATTAGGATCTTCTGACCCAATGTAGCTGTTAATTGGTTTCAAGATACCGATGACGTGAAAAGGTATTCCATTCAGTTTTATGTAATTATCAATTGAACATCCAAGATCATGAGCAGCCGTATTTCCTAATACAATTGATCGACTGTGACGAATGTTGTGATCTTTCTGCAAAAAAGATCCAGATTCTATTGGACGATTTAAAATGGTAAAAAGTTCTTCATTACCTCCTTTGATAATAACCTCGGCTGTTGATGTTCGGTATGAAATGGATCCTTTTTCAGCAATGTATGGAGAAATGGCATCAATGAGTGGAATGTTTTTTTTTAAAAGAGGGGCATCGGTTGTTTTTAGTTTGGACCTGCTTTTTTGTTGTAAAATACGAAGCTTTGTTTTGTTTACAGATGTTGATGATGTGATAGCAATAAAGTTGTCACTCATTGCTGCAATTTGCATTTGAATTTGATTTTCAGCACCTTTTCCAATAGCAAGGATAGCAATGATTGAGGCAATGCCAATGATGATGCCAAGCATTGTTAAAAATGAACGGCCTGCATGACTCATGAGGGATCGATAGGCGCTTTTAATCAGTTGTTCTGTTTTCATATTCTTTACGAAAAAAGGGTTTTATTTTTTTTCTTTTCTTTACTGTTAATATTGCAAATAATAGCATCTTGTTCTGAGATTCCATCAAGTATGTGGAAATATAAATCATCGGTTATACCAAGAACAACGGGAACTTCTTTGCAACTATCTTCAGTAAGAATCCATACAAATTGTACATGTTGGTTTTTACGTTTCTTTTGTACATGTTTTTTTTCTTCAGCTGATAAAGAGATTACAGTTTTTTGGCAGCATTGAGCATGTGGAAGTAATTTTTCTTTAGTAAGTGAAAATGCTGATATCGGTAATGTGGGTCTGTTTTTTTCTTTGGCAACATGGATACGTGCTTGCAGTGTCATGCCTGGTCTGAGTAGTCCTTCTGAGTTGCTTATTTCAACAGTTGCGTGGTAGAAAAGGATCCCCCCTTTGGTTTTTGGTGAGTATCGTACGTTGATGATATTTCCAGAAAATGTTTTGTATGGATAACTTTCGATATTTAATGAGACTTTTTGTTCTGTTTTAATGTTACCAATATCACTTTCGTCAATTTCTAAAATACCATGCATAATTGATAGATCACGTGCTATGTGAAAAAGAACTGTTGCATCAAGATCTGTGGTGATGCGCATTCCTTCCGTGATACCAACAGCAACAACTGTTCCATCGATAGGAGCTATAATATTTAAATTATTAAATTCGAGTGTTTTTTTTTCAAGTGTTGCTTGGGATAGTTCCAGTTCGGCTTGAGCAACAAGAAGAAACTGTTCAAAGCGTTCAAATTCTTGCTCTGAAATATTATCTGACTGAATGAGGTTTTCGGCTCTCACGAATTGTTTTTGTTGGTATTCAACCAAAGCTTTATTTCTAGCTATTTGTGCGGTTGCTTCTTTTACTTCAGTATCGAGCTTGCCGTTATCAATAGTCGCTAAAAGATCGCCTTTTGTCACTTTTTTATGTTCTTGAGCATTTATGCTCCTAACGGTACCTGAAACTAAACTACCCACTTTGATGGTATCTTTTAGTTCAAGGACCCCAACTGAACAGACATGGTGCTTTATCGTTCGTTTTTCTAGGCGAGTTACAACAAAAGGGGTATGCAGTTTTTGATAGTGAAGTTTAAAGTAAAACAGCGCTACTCCACTTGCAATAAGGCTCATATAAAAAAAATGCTTTATTTTCATGATTTCCTTGATCAAAGTAATGTTTTTACACTTTCCAGCACTTTTTAAGAAGTTATGTAAAAAAGTGTATCTAGATATACTTGAGAAAATAAACAAAATATAACTTTTGGCTCTTTTTATGAAAAAATGTTTGAAAAAGTGGTTAAAGAGATGGTTTTTGCTCAAGGCCCATTGGGCATGGTTTAAAAGGGTGTTATAGTTATAAATATACAGCATGAAATTAAAAACTTAATGTGAGGTATTATTCTTATTTGAGTAGAAGGAGAGCAGCTTATGAAAAACAAATTATTTTTTATATCATACGTTATTATTTCTTTATTATCAGTTTCTAATGCAGACGCTTGTTTTTCAAGATTTGATGTTAGCAATAGAAGTGCTGATTTTTCTGATGACTCAGAGTCTGGTCGTTTATTTAGACAAGAGTCTAAGGATCCTTTTGACGTGTCGTTTGCTGATTCGCAAAAATCAAGACCGAATGCTGTTGGTGGCAAAATGTCTGATATGTTTTCTTCTAATTTAGAAGGTGACGAGCAAGATGGTGAAGATGATGATGAAGAATCAGGATTTAATGTTTCTGATTTGGGTGAGTTATTTAAAACTATAACCTCTTGTCTAGTTATATATGGTGGATATAAGGCGTATAATTTTGCTTCTAATCCAGATAGTCAGGCCGGTGTTATTAAAAACATCACTAGAGCAGCAAAAGAAAAACTAATGAGTGATCCAGTTGTGCAACAATTTACAACTGAAGCGGGTCGCGCAGTGCTTGTAGATGAAATTACTGAAAAAGCTACTAAAAAAGCATTAGCAACATTCAAAGCAGATGATTCTGTAAAGAAGCTTGACGCATTGGTAGTCAACGTTAATGGTATGTTTGGCACTGAAAAAGAGCTTGATTCATTAGGTGACAATAAAGATCAAGTAGAACCTAAAGATTTAATGGTTTCCCCCAAAAAAACAATGATCAATGAGGTTCAACAATTACTGAGCGCTGTCAATAGCATTATGGATCAAAAGGTAAAAGATAAAGTTGCTAGTGAAGATGGACAAGAAGGCAAAGAAGAAGAGGGTAAAGAAGACGATGTTGAAGAAGACATTGTTGTAAAAAAATTTGATTTATTGCTTGAAAAAATAGGTGGAAAAGTAGCTCAATCAGCACTTAATGCAATTAAAAGAGATCCAGAGGTTGAAAGATTTATAACTGAAGAGGGTAGGGCGAAGGTTGCGAATGATGCAAGAAACGAAGCTATTTATGGATGGATGCCATCAGTGGTTAGAAATTATTGGGCACCAAATAAGATAAAAGCATAGTTGAAGTAAAAATTTAAATGTAGATAAATAAACAGAAAGCGTTTTGCGTGAGAAACTCTCCTTTCTCTGCAAGGCGCTTTTGCTTTTAAATGGTACTCTCAAATGCCGTAGCCGGTAGCAAAGGCGAGAGTTCGATATTCGATTTCGTACTCAATGCGAGCAGTAATCCAAATGAAACGTTCTTGTTCCAGTCTATGCAATGCATCATCATGATCAGACTTGGTGATAATGCCCAATTTTTTTTCTTGTTCTTTTTTCTTTAAAGCTGCATGTGCAGCACGAAGAGTGAATCCTTTGCTGGTAAGAGTTCTCATTGCAGCAATAACATTGTTATATGTGATTACCACTTCGTTTTTAATTTTTTTCTTAAGAGCGATACGATTTTTTTTGAGTTTCATCTGAAGAGCACGAAGATGCTCAGCATCAAAGTATTGTGAAACGCCATCTCCAATATTCCACGACAATTGTAATCCACCATTTTTATTTGACTGCGGGCTGCCAGGATGTCCTTCTTGTAGGTAGACCGATGCAAAGGCTGATACAGATGGAAGATATCCTTTAAGTGTTTTTGCAATTTCTATATTTTTTGTTTGAATTTGAGAATCTATAATTTTGAGTTCTTTTCTCTGTTCAAATGCTGCAATGAGATGTCGGGAAAGCTTTTCAAGGCGCCTAATCTTTTGTGGAGTCCAGATAGGTTCGAATTTTCTGTAGTTAAAGATGCCCATGCTAAAAGAGAGGTCTGCTTGAGCATTTTCATATAATTGATCATAGTTTTTGACTTCTGTAATATTCGTCATGAATTCAGCTTCTTTGCTTTGCCAGGTTGGTTTATCGATAAGATCTTCTCTGTATTCAGCTTTTTGTTGTGCAAATACTGATTTTGTTGCATACGAAAGGCTGTCAATTCGTTTTCGTTGCTCGTTGATCAGCCATGCTTGAAAAAAACTTTTTTCAATGCTAAATCGTATGCTGTCCTTCTTTGCTAGATATTCTGCATCGATAGCCTCTCTTTGACCTTTAGTGATAGCATAATTGTCGTATGGGCTGACTCCAGTTGCAAGAAGTTGTGTTGTGGATAACTCAAAGAAAGAAGGAGTTGAGTCTCCCCCTGTTTTTCCTGATGCATGGTCGATGCCAGTGGTGATACGATGTTGTGGTAACCACTTGCTCATGTGCGAGCGGCCCTTGCATGTTAACGCTTGAGCTTCTGCTTGAATAGCTTGTAAAGATTCCCTGTCAAAGTTGCCTCGTTGTATTGCTTGTTCAACTGTCAGTTGTTCAATTGTTAGTTTTTTAACTGTCAGGGGTTCAACTGTTGGTTGTTTAAGAGGTGCAGACGCATGCATGAAAAAAGGAGAAAAAGTAAGTAAGAATAAATATGCTTTCATTAGAAATCCTTTGTCTCAATTGGTCGATCCTTTTAATAAAAAATACTCTTATTTTTTATTAAAAATCAATAAAGTTGGAAAGGATCTAGCCTATTTGACTTTGAACATAGCATAGAGATAAAAGTAAGAAGGTGAAAAGCTGAGAAAGATAGGCGTTGTTTGATGAGGCGAAATTCGGAAAAGAAGAGTTGTTTTTGAGAGGCATTTGTAGTTGAGATACTATTTTTTGATCTGGATATTCATTGATGAGTTCAGGGATGATTTTATTTTGTAGAGGTTTGATGTTTTTCAAGGCGCCATGTCGTATGAGGATTTTTATAATTTCTGCATGTCCTTCAAGTTCTGCAAGATAGAGAGGAGTCATACCATATAAGTTACGAGCATTGATGTTAGATCCTATTTTGAGGAGTTGGTATACAATTTCTTTTTTATTGTGGAATGCAGCAAGGTGTAGGGGGCTGTTTTTTAAAGGGCATGAAGGGAAAGGGCGGTTGGCAAGGTTTTCGAGCTCTCTGTATTGATTGATCATTAGATCATACAAAACATTCAGTTGTCCAAGAGTACAGGAGCTGTGAAGGTTTTGCCATTCTTTTGGAGAAAGGTTAGGTTTTATTGTTGTACAAATTAAAAACATTAATAGAATGGTAAGAAAGATTTTTATCATAATTCCCCCTCTTGAATATGATGTTCAGCTTTTACACCTTTTATTTATAGCTTACTGATAATTGTTTCAGTTTGGCAATATTAATACATATTTTTTTGTATTATAGCTGATAACAAAAGGGTTTATAGGTGGAATAGCGGGGCAAGCTGCTTCATGAGCGAAAAATACAAAAAGAGTCTTGTAAAGTTATTTTTTTTCTATAGACTCAGTGTATGGTAAATAAAAAATTGAAATCTAATAAATATTGATTAATCATATTTAAGCGTCTGCTTGAGTAGATTTAAAGGAGCAGCAATGTTACGTACTTTTAATCCAAGTAATATCAAAAGAAAACGCAAACATGGTTTTCGTAATCGTATGAAAACACGTGCAGGACGAGCAATTATTAATCGTCGTCGTGCAAAAGGTCGTAAAGAGCTTTCAGCGTAATCAAAATTATGATAAGGTAAAAGCTCTTTGTTTTTACCTTATTCTTTTTTATAAAAAATCTATGGTGGTATTCTTGTTAGAAGATTCTTCATTTAAACCTGTTTTTTCTTTTAATCAAAAAGAAGTTACGGCTCTTTTTGCTGTAGCGAAGGTTGCTTTACGTCTTCCAGGTCTTACTGTTTTGGCTGCCTCAATCAAGGAAGAGCATCAGTCGGGTAAGGTTTTAATTATTACATCGCGTAAGTCGGGAAATGCTGTTAAGCGCAATAAAGTTCGCCGAAGGTTGAAACATCTTTTTTGGACAAATGACTGGTTTGCAGCAGGATATTCGTTTGCTATTATCACGTACAAACAGGTCCATCAGTTTTCCTACGATGAATTAGAAGCTATTTTTAAAAAAGTAATTAAAAATGTTAAAAATCGTCAATGTTGAAGATTGTTAAACTTCTTATTCAAAGTTGTATTCTCTTTATTCGTTCATTATTAGGATTTAGAAGAGGTGGTTCAGGCCGTCCAAGTTTTTGTATTTATCCGATTGGATGTACAGAATATGCTTTGCGAATTCTTGAGCAAAAATCTCTACTTAAAGCACCTTTTTTAATAACTAAGCGTCTCTTGACCTGCAATCCAATCGGGGCATGGTTTCTGTATCGATAATTGATATCTTTCAAAAAATTGTAGTTTTTGTCAAAAAAGATCGATTCTCCTCAGCCCTTTTGATTTTTCTTATAGTTTGTGTTACTTTTTTACTAGAAAAAAGTCTGGTTTTAAAGGCTGAAGTTCGATGATGTTTTATATTTGTACTTTATAATTTTTAGTGAAAAATAATGATTAAAAAAATATTTGTTACTTTTCTTTTACTTCTGTTATCAGTTGATGTTACTTGGGCTTCATTTGCACATGCAATAGACCTGAGCTTTACATGTAAGGTATTAAATAAATTGCCTCGGTGGGATATGTCTACGGATAAAGAGGGTAAGAAGCATTTAGCAGATCTTGAAATAGAATTGAAAAAACTAGATGTAGAATCCGCAAAAAAGTTAGCACAAGGTATGTGGGAGAAAGAACTTTTTTCTTGGGGTAATGAAAAAGATAATATCAGGTGTCTTGTTGATTATATGAATCTATTTAAAAATTATGGTGGAGATCCTAAAACTAAATGGTTTTTATTTTTTTGTGTTAAGAAACGTTATCAAGGTGCAGTTAAGTGGCTATGTGATGAAGGTGCAGATGTTAACCAAGTAGATGATGAGAACCTCCCCGTTCTTGTGGAAGCAATGATTTATGGTACAAATGAAATCATTACTTCGCTTCTTGAAAAAAGTGACAAGGTTGCTTCTAATATATTAAATCTGGCTCTTGAATATTCTAAAAAACTGAATCATCGAAGGTGTTTCTATGTGAGGATGGATATAGATAATTTTCAATTATTAATCGATAAAGGTGCAGATGTTAATAAAAAGTGTTGGGATAGATTTTTTTTAACTTATGTAGTTATTGATTATTCTTATCCTTTATCCGATAAAAAGAAGGATGAAGCTCAGCTTGACTTGATTAAATTTTTAATCGAAAAAAAAGCTCAAGTTGATTCTAATATATTGAGCACTTTAAATAATTTCAGATTTGACTTGAAAAAGATGAATAAAGATTTTGAAGATATTTTAATTCATGGTGGTGCTGATTTACTGAAAACAAAGAATGGTCACGAAGTGTGTATGAATTCGCTACCTCAGTGGAACCATCAATATAGAAATAGTTGGGAAGAGTACCTTGTCGAACTTGAAGAAGCATTGAAACAAGATGCTTCACAAGTAAACGCAATGGTGCAAGATCATATCTTGACTTCAGTAGAAAATATGAACAGGCGTAAAGATACAGAGCCCTTTGATCGTTTTAAGCTGCTCATAAAATATCGTGCTGATGTTAATGCAGGTTTCAAATATGGGCAGACAGTTTTAAACTATTTTATTGGTCAGAAGGATGTTGATGCTGTTGCCTGGCTGTGTCGAAAAGGTGCATTGTTAAATACTGTTAATCAAAATGGCAAAACCCCCCTACTAGAGGCTTTAAGTACTTCGAGTTATAAATTTGAAGTTGTTGAAAAATTGATAGAATATTGTAAACCAGTAGATGTTAATGTAAAAAAAGATGGTCGATTGTTACTATCCTGGCTGTTCTTGGAATATAGCAATAACATTAGAAGCACTCAAGTTCGTTATGTTGGAGGGGATCAGAGAGAATCATTAAAAAAAATTATTAAACTTTTAATTGAAACAGGTGCTAAGGTTGAGCCGGATGCATTACATTGTATATTTGATCATAGTAGTACTATAACAGCATTTCTTTCAGACGAACCATTGTTAGATCTTTTGATTTCTGCTGGTGTAGATTTGAATGCAAGGAATCACTGGTTTTTTGGCCAACATCTTATCGATCGTTTGCCAGAAGGTGATCAGAAAACTTTTTTTGAAAAGTTTCTAAAGAAGAAAAAAGAATTAGGATATCAGTTGACCCTAGAAGAACAGGATTCAATTGATAATATGTCGAATAAGGAATTTATGAATCTGTGCAAAAAGAAAAGTGAAGAAGCCGACGCATTAGCAATTTCAAAAGATAAAAAATCTGAATTACAGTTCAGTATTGTTTGTATGGCAATTAGTTTCGCAGCTGATTTAAATTTTTTTACTCCTCCAGTTCTTCTGTTAGAAGATGAAAAAGATGAAACTGCCAATGAATTAAATAAAAATAATTATGAAAAAAGTGAGCCAAAGAAAAAAGAAAGAGTTGCATCTAAAAAAACTGATGCATCAAGGTTTGCAAAGATAAAGCATTATATGGTTGAATACGTGAAAGATTTACGACATCCAACAGAGCATAAAATACTACTGGTATCGGCACTTTTTGTAATAAGGGCGATTTTGGAGATGAAAAATGATTAAAAAAATATTGATAAGTCTATGTGTAGCTATTTTTTTGCTGATGTAGCAAGAGCTGTTGGTGAGAATTCAAGTCATGAAGGTATCCAAGAGCATTTGCAAGCAATACCTCAGTGGGGGGTGTGTGATGACTGGGGTGTGTTTAGTGAAGAAGGGAAAGCATATTTAAAAGAGTTAGAAAAACAGTTAAAAGATGATGCAACAAAAACGCTCGCACAGGTTATATGGAATAAGCAGATTTTAAAAAATCGATATACAAAATATAATAAAATACATTTTAATAAATTTTTGTATCTGCTTAAAACAAATGGCGCTAATATTGATGAACAGGATGAATCTGGGAATACAGCATTACATATTTTCGCTATGTTTAATTGTCGCGGTGCGATTGAGTGTTTGTGTAATCATGGTGCAAAGCTTGATATTGTAAATAATGAAGACTGCACACCACTGGTGGAAGCAGTGAAAACAGGTAGAGAATCTACAGTTGATAGCTTTTTAGACAATGATGCTGTTGGGAATGGTGACGTAGATTATACACAATATTATTCAATAGCATTACAGTTTGCTATTGAACAATATTGTGTGGAAAAAGATGCAAATAAAAAAGAAGTTCTACAAAACATTGCTAAAAGATTTATTGATGCTGGTGCTACAAAAGTTGATCTTGAAAAAATAAGCGTCGATAGCATGCGTGATAATAAATTGTTTTTTTATATGGTTTTCGGCTAATTATGAAGTTAAATTTAAAGAAGGTGATTCTCCTCAAAAAAAAGCACTAATTGATCTTCAAAGAAAAGAAATAGAAAATCACGAGTGTGTAGGAGCGCAGAAAAGGGTTTCGAATAATAAATTTTACAGTTGTTTAATAGCAATGGGTCTTATAATTGATTGCTATGTGTTTGCTTCTCCACCAATTCAAGAAGAAAAAAACTCTATTAATCAAGATATGCAGAACAATGAAAGTATAAATAATTTGGATAAACAAGGAATAAGCAGGCCAGCTGTTAAAAATAATAAGCAAGATAAAAGCAGCGTAACTAAACAACAAAAAAATAGGTTAACTTTTACATATCTGAAACATCATTTGTCAGAATATCGTAAGAGTGTATCAAGTAGTCTCAAAGGTCATCCTATTCTGATTTGCTGTGCGACTCCACTTTTACTTTTAATCTTAAATCAATTGTGAAAATAATTGTAAAGCGATGTTTTTTTAAATTTCATCATTAAGAATCGCTTCTCTCATCTGTTTCATCAATCGTGTCATGTGAGCAATGTTATGAATCGTTGCAAGTGAGAGTGCTGTTAATTCTCGTGCTTTAAATAAGTGATGTACATATCCTGAGCTATAGTTTAGACAGGTAAGGCAGTCACAGGTTGGATCTATTGGGCTGCTGTCGCGTGCAAAAATAGCCTGTTTTATTTTTTTCATACCTTGAAACGTAAACAATAGGCCATGTCGAGCGCATTTTGTCGGATGAGCACTATCAAAAGTGTCAACACCAAGTGGAACAATCCTTTCAATCGATGGCAAATCTGCAATGCCGAGCAAATGATTAGGTTTATTCTCCGGCAGTTTTGGCATTACGAATGCAAGCATGTCCATCATTTCTTCTCTATTTTTTCCGACGCTACCACCGATAGCATATCCATCAAAAGGTAATTTGCTTAAAAACTCTACACTTTCTTGGCGCATTTTTTTATCAATGCCTCCATGTACAACCGCATAAATAGATTGATTTTTGGGATTTGCCTGATGGGCTTGGATTGATCGTTCTTCCCAGCGATGGGTTCTATCAAGTGATTTTCTTAAAGCACGTGGGTCCATGTGATAGGGAGGTAATTCGTCGAATGAAACAATGATATCAGCTCCCAATTGTTTTTGTGCTGCAATCGAAGTTTCAGGCGTAAGCAACAAGGGTGAGCCATCTCTGTATGATCGAAATAGAACGCCTTCTTCATTGATTTTCAGTACGCATCCACTACCAACTTTGGTCCCTTTACTTTTTAGCTCTCGTGCGACTCCACCATATTTAAGGCTAAAAACTTGAAATCCACCAGAGTCGGTTATGATTGGTCCTTTTCGATTCATAAATGAGTGAAGTCCACCAAAGGATTCAACTGTATCAGCTCCTGGTTGGACCATCAAGTGATAGGTATTGCAAAACATCAGCTGTACTTCAAGTTTTTCGATCATGGTTGAATCAAGTGCTTTGATAACGCCGTTTGTTCCAACAGCAACAAAGGATGGCGTTTCAATGATTCCATGAGCTGTATGAATTCTGCCGACGCGAGCACGAGATTTTTTTGACTGATGTATAACTTCAAACTTGAGCATGAGGAACCTTTATAAAACGATAAATACAATGAATAATCGGTGTGGAAATAATGAGTAAAGTATATTTAATTATAAGACTTACTTGTATGATGTCAACGATTGAATGGGCTATTCCATACAGTCCAAGAATAGAAAAGGCGATAGTATCAACAGTTTGAGCAATGCAACTCGCAGAGATAGTTGCTGCAGTTGGATTAAACAACTTAAGAAAGTTTCGAATTAAAACTCTATTAAACTGTTCAGTGCACCAACTAACAAAGAGTGATGCAATCATGATACGTGGCATAAATTCAAGAAGAGTCTGATAATGCTGATGTGTGTAATCAATGGGAGCAGCTTGATACGCTAAGTGAAAAGTAGTGCAAACAAGATAGACAAGTGATGCAAAAATATTAATTGTGATAGCGTTGCGTACTGCTTCTTCTCCATAAAATTTTTGCATAATTCCCAAGCCAAGGGTGATGCTGACAATAAATACATCAGTGGCAGTGACAGTAAATCCAAAAAGAATAATCTGTTTGAGAACAAAAAAATTGGCAAAAACCATGTTGAAGGCAAGGCAGCTAGTCAGCATTGTAAGGCTATGTTTTGTTGCATAGGCAATGATTCCAAGGAGTGTTACAGCGTGACAAAAAAATAGTATTTCATTGATCATATTTTATAGCCTGGTGTTAAGAGATTAATTATTTATATATTTATCTCTTATTGTGACATGCAGATTGAAAGAGGTCAATTTTAGGGGTCGTAATGAATATGAAAAAAATTATTATTCTGGGGTTTATTACATTTTTTATTGTTTCACAATCATATGCAGCAAGAAGTTTTTTGAAACGTGTTGTTGGACACTCGGTAGATGATTTTCAAGAAGAAAGAAGGCTTGTTTCTATTACCAATGCAACAAATAAATCTGTATGGTGTGCATGGTATGAGTCAGAAGGTATGACTTCTATTACTCAAAGAAAAGGATTGATTGAAGTTAAAAATAGTGCAAGTAATAAAGTGAATATAGTTCTTCCTTTAGCTGCTGAATATTTGTATGTAAGTCAGAGTAAGGATTCATTTGGACCGAGATTGACTGATTCTATGGAAATAAATATATCTCGTTATAATATGACAGATATACTTGATAGGCATGAGTTGTATGTTGTAAAGCATCAAGGAATCTATGAATTTGTAGATAAGCTTGCAGTTCCTGTAGCTCCTCCTCCTCGTCGTAAAAATACTTTAAATGCACGTAGAATTAATACTACAAATGTGCGTCTTTCGTATGATCTTGCAAAAAGTGAAAAAAAATTTTTAAAAAAACGTAAAGTGAAGGTTTCCAAGGCTTTTCAAGATAATCTCAAGATTGAAGTTTCTGCT
>JAESUJ010000063.1 GCA_016763165.1 Candidatus Babeliales bacterium | reverse complement strand
GCTGGGCTTGATGCATCAGTTGTTGTTGATAAAATTAAACATTTAAAAGGCAGCAATGGTTTCGATGCAAAAAATGAAATCTATGTTGATTTGATTAAAGCTGGTGTTGTTGATCCTGCTAAAGTAACTCGATCCGCATTGCAAAATGCAGCATCGATTGCTGGGCTGTTGTTGACAACTGAAGCAATGATCGCTGAAATCCCAGAAGAAAAACCAGCAGTTGCTGGTGGCCATGATCACATGGGTGGTGGTATGGGTGGCATGGGCGGAATGGGTGGAATGTACTAATCCATTTTTCTCACACAAAACTATTAAAAAAGAGGACGCATCTGTGTCCTCTTTTTTTTGTAACTTTTTTCATTGAATATTGTCATGGAAATGATACTATATGTCTAGTTTGATTAACATATATTTTTATGAGGATGACGATGAGAAAACATTTTATTTTGACAGCAGGTTGTTTTATAAGTACTTTTTTTATGACTGCAGCAAGTTTACCGATAGCAATTCCAGTAGCAAATAAATGTATAGAAGCGTATAAACGTGGTAATTATAGTAGTGCCTCTTCATTCCTTCAACAACTTTCACCAAGAGATTCTTGTTCAGCACGAAGTCCAACAAGTGAATCAACTTTACTGCATTACGCTTCAGGTCGTTTACGCGTAAATGATGTTGAAGAATTGCTCAATAAATATGATGGTGAAAGTAAAATCGAATGGAAAAATAAACATGGTGAAACTCCTTTATATTACGCAGCCCGTTCTTATGTAGAGGCTATGAATGATTATGGATATAATGACAAGCAGTATCAGGGGCTTTCTGATATTTTTGAAAAAATATTAGTGAAATATCCATTGTTAGTTAATGAGAAAAATAACAGCGGGCAGACAGTACTTCATATGTTAGTGCAATGTAATGTAAAACATGATATTTTTTCGCTTTTAAAAAAATATCATGTTGATTTTAATATTTGTGATAATAAGCAGAGAACTTCTTTGCATCATGCATGTTATACAAAAAACAAGTCTTTTATTACTTTTATTAAGAATAATAAAGATATAAACTTTGATATCAAAGCGATAGATTCAAAAGGAAAAATGGCGATAGAATATGCTTTTCCTTTTAGTGGTGAATTTCTTGAATCATGTATCTGGCTGAGAGAACAAGAATCAAAACTATAGGCACAACTTCTGGTAGGCTACTTTTATAAAAAAATTTGTTATACTTAAATATGTAGCTGTATTGTCGTAAAAATATTATAAGTGAGATATAAATGCAGATTTCTTTAAATTATAAAAAAGTTTTTTCAAAAGAGTTTAGAAAGTATTGGCTAGCAATTGTACTGTTTTTTTATGTAGCGATCTGTTTTTTTATTGAACAGCCTCGACCACATGCGGTTTTTCCTATTGGTGAAAATCCACATACATTTACGATGGTTCCTCGAGGAGTTTTTCCTGATACTGTTCGTGGGAAAGTTGTTACGCTTAAAGTTATGACAAAAAGTCAGACGGATCAATACTACGAGATGTTTTCAGAACAGGCGAGGAGAGGGTTGAACTTTCCGCTGGATACTACCGATCGAGAATGGACAGATTCATATGTAAATTATCAAATTTGGCGTCATGAAAAACGTGAAATGCTCTGTTATGCGATTCATGATAATACAGACAAGCATTTGATTGGATTCATAGACCTCCGTGTTTTTTGGCGTCAAGATCCTGGTCAAATGGGCTTCTGGATTAATGAAAAATATTATGGCGGTGGCCGAATGCGAGAAGCGGTTGATCTGTTGGTGAATGCATATTTTCAGATTATGGATGTTTCTGTTGTTAATGCATATGTTGAACCATTTAATCATCGTAGTTTTGCTGCATGTAAAAAGTTTGGGTTTGAATTTGTTGGTTTTTCTCATAAAAAAGATAGACCATTTTATTATGTTTTAGAGCGATATCGATATCCTTAATCATACCATGAGTTGACTAGATTAATCATTTCAATATTTGTTTCTTGGGTGGTCTTTGGCAATTCTAAAATAATTGGTTTATCGGCAAACTTAGGGTGTAGAGCTAATTTTTTCAATGCATTGGTTCCTATTTTTCCTGTTCCAATTAGTTCATGTCGATCATGAGAGCTTCCTTGTTCTTCGGCAGAATCGTTCAAATGTATAAGTTTTATTTTTGTTATATCTATATGCTTTTCAAGCATATGTATAAATTGTTTTGTATCAGAAACATCATATCCAAATGAATGAGCATGAGCAAAGTCGAGGCAGAAAAGAAGCTTGTCCGGTTGATCAAGCAGTTTTGTAAGATCATGAAAATCTTTCAAGTTGCTACCAATAGTTTTTTTGTGATGGGTGGTATTTTCTAAAATAATTGGTACAGATATATTTTTTTTAAAAAGACGATTTAGAAGTCGTGCAATCTGTTCAAGAGCTGCTTGTCGAGCTTTAGCTTCATTGAGATGCTGAGGATGTCCTTTGTATGATCCTGGGTGAATAACCAGCCCATCAAGTGATAACTTTTCTGCAATGCTCAATTCTTTTGACAAAAGTCGTTCAGCAATTTTAAAATTTTCTTTGTTTCCATGAGCCAGGTTAATCCAGTAGGAGCTATGAGCATATATTTCATGACACTTCTGTTTGATACTATCTATTCTTTTTTCATCCTCTGGGAGGATGCGCAAGTATCTGTTCTCTTTGTGACGAAACAGAAAAAATTGTAAGATATTAATTGGCAATTCATCTACACTTTCCAATGTTTTTTGTAAGGACTCATTAATGCGTAGATGAAGGCCAAGAAGAGGTTTTTTATTGCTCAAGTTTTTCCTTTAGGGCTGCTGTATTAATCAATGGATGGAGAATTTCTATAAAGTTATTTTGTATTTTTTTTAACCCTTTGAGTGTATCAGATTCAAATCTAAAACAAAAGTGTGATTCAGTATTTGATGCACGCATTAATCCCCATCCGTATGAAGTCTGTACACGAACGCCATCCACATCAATGATTTCAGCATCTTTGTGTGTATAAAATTGCTCTTTAACTGCTGCTATGATGCGAACTTTATCATGATCACCACAAGAGATACGAATTTCAGCTGTTGAAATTTTTTGAGGAAAAAAGGTGAAAAGTTCAGATGCTGGAATTCCTCTATTTTGTAAAATTTCTATCATACGCAAAGCTGCATAGATGCCATCATCATATCCAAAGTATCGATCAGCAAAGAAAAAGTGACAGCTTAATTCACCACCTAAAATTGTTCCGGTTTTTTCCATTTCACTTTTAATAATGGAGTGTCCAGATGGAACCATCATAACGTTTATATTACTTTTTTTTAATGACTCAGCTAAGCCTTGACTACATTTAATGTCGCAAATAACCTGTTTATTTTTATCCTCCCAATTAATTTGCTGTGCAAACAGAGCAAGTAGTTGATCTCCTGCGATGAGGTCTCCTTGTTCATTAATAAAACCCATTCGATCAGCATCACCATCAAATCCAATTCCAACATGAGTTTTAGGTTTTGATTTTATGGCATCAATGAGAACAGTCATATTTTTTTTAACGGTGGGATCTGCTTCATGATTGGGAAATGTTCCATCAACTTCTTCAAATAGTAGTGTTGCATTTTTCCATTCCATAGCTTTGACAAGATCAGGCATAATCGATCCTGCCGCTCCATTCGCGCAATCAAAAATAACAGGAATTTCTGAACCAATAAGGTGAGTGAAAGATTTTTTTAGATAATTGATGTATGCAGAATTTGCATCATATGTTTTTACTGTTGCTATTGAATTAAGAATTGGTCTGTAAAATCGTTTTTCTTGAATGATCGTTGCAATTTTTTTTAATTCTTTTCCCCAGATCGATCGTCTGTTTAAGCAGATTTTAATGCCATTATAATTTCCAGGATTGTGTGATGCGGTAATCATCAATCCTGATGTCGTTTTGGTTGTGTATAAAGTTGAGTATAAAACAGGTGTAGCGGTTAAGCCAATATCAATGACATCTAGTTTTGCATGATGAGCAGCTTGAATGAGTTTTTTTTTGATTTCTTCTGAATGAACTCGTCCATCCATACCGATGACAATACGGTTTAATGAAGGGTTGTTGTATAGAAAATAACTAAATATACCACGGCCAATATCATATGCATCCTCCACATTCCAGTCAATATCGATAATACCTCGAATGTCATACTCTTTAAAAATTGATCTGTTCATTAAAATCCCTTCATGACTGAATTTTCAGTATTTTTGATTAACTTACTAAACCAACGTAATCAAATAATAAAATGATTGGCAGAAAAAAAACAGTATTTTTTGCAATTAGATAAGAATCTGCTAATCTCATCGAGATTGTTACGAGTTTTTTGGAGTTAAAAGGAGATGGGAATGCAAAATAAAGCATATCGTACTATTATACAATTAAGCAGCTTTTCATTATTACTGTTTACTGGATGTTTTGGTGAGATAGTAGTGAAAAAAGAATCTCAACGATCTGTTGCAGAAAAAGTTAAACAGATACAGAAAGATGCGCCTGTTATTGTTAAAGATGTAGAAAACAAATCTGATGCCGCCGTTGAAAAAGTTGAAAAAGAAGAAAATAGTGTAGTAGCAGAAATTGAAAATGTTATTGAAAAGATACAACCTTCTGAAGTGAAAGAGACAAAAATGAGTAAAAAAATTGAACTTGGCTCAGGCCTTGCATATGAAGTTTTACAAGAAGCAGCTGATCAAGGATCGGTTAATCCAAAAAGAGGGACAAATGTTACGGTTCATTACACCGGTTGGTTAACCGATGGAACAAAATTCGATAGCAGTGTTGATCGTGGACAACCGTTTACTTTTATGATCGGCATGGGACGTGTTATTAAGGGCTGGGATGAAGGCGTGATGGATATGAAGATTGGCGAAAAACGACGTCTATTCATTCCACCAGCATTAGGATATGGCGCACATGGTGCAGGTTCAGTTATTCCTCCACATGCAGATCTTATTTTTGATGTTGAATTGATTAGTCTTTAGGCTGATAACTGCATTAACGCATTAATAAATATTAAAAAATATATGTTTTTTAAAGGTGGCACTCTATAAGTGTCACCTTTTTTTATAGGTTTTTATTTTGAAATTGATCTTTTTATCTATGTAATATCTGTTATTGATGTTGAAGTAATCTTACTATTACCGATAAATTACCGATAAATTACCGATAAATTACCGATAAATTACCGATAAATTACCGATAAATTACCGATAAATCAATAAGTTTTAAAAAAATATCCTTTTTTAAGTAACTTTTTCTATGATTATCGCCTTTTTCATTGTGTTCATTTTTCTTTTTTTATTAGAATGCAGAAAAAATAGGGTTTTTTAAAAAAGGAGTAGAGATGAAAAAAGTACTGTTTTTATATCTGTTATGTTCAATGATAAATAATGCTGCTTCAGCAGATGTCAAAGATCCAAGTAAGCGGTTTTATGTCATAAATACTGATCAAAATAAGTTGATTGTGGCTGACTATCAAGCGTATCAATTGATGAAAAAAGAGAATATACAAGATAAATTTGCAACAGTTCGTGATCAGTTGGGTAAAGAATTACCAAAGTCTATTTCTATAGTTGAATCAATAGAGCGAATATTGCAGGTTAAAGATGCAGTTGTTACTTTTTTAGATCAAGATGAATCTCAAGTTCAGCTTCGTATGAATAATAAAAAAGAATCATGTCAAATTTTAACATCAAAGATGTTTCAATCAGATCAGTTTTTAAAGCGATTTGGTAAGCTTGTTTCTTGGTATATTCCAGAAGCTCAACCAAAATTGCAGAAGATGCAAGCGGCTCAAGGATCGCTCATCTCGTTGGCTAAAAAAGCTAAAAACAAAGTTAAAAAAGTTCTTAAATCAGTCGATAAGAATATAAAAATAGCAGATCAAGTTATTCAAGTAGCGACTGGTGAAGAAAAAGTAATTTCGAAAGAAGTAGAGATTATCAAAAAAGAGACTGGAATTGCTGCAATGCAGGCAGCTGTGGGAGCTGTTGGAAAGATAGGATTAATACCAGAAATGAAAGAACTTTATTCGCAGTTGAAAACAGAGCTTCCATCACGTACAAGCAAAGCTCAAGAGTCTCAACAAAAAATTAGAGCAATCAATCCATTAAATATTAATCAACCAACGGTTGCTGGTCTTTCTACTGTTCAGCAAAAAGCATTGCAACCTGTGCCTGCGACCCCACAAATTTTGAGTAGCATCTCAGCAGAGACAAAAGAGTTATATTTGTTTGAATATAATAATAGTGTTTTTCTAACAACTGATAGAAGTCGTGCGAGCGCAAGTCTTCGTAAACGTGATTTGCAAGAGTTAGAATTGACTTTAATGCCAACGCCAAGTAAAAGACAGTTTAAAAAAGAAAATATAGCAATAGCTCAGAAAGCTTTACAACGCATCTCAAAAAACTTTGATATTTTTGTTTATCATAACAAAAATAAAATAGCTAAGATGAACTATACGCCAGGATCAGGAGTTAAAAAAGTTCTATATTTTAATGATATACATCGAAATATTATTAAAAGTAGGTTTGGTACCGCTATCCGTTATTTAATTAATTTTGATAGTGATTCCAAAGGGTTTGAGGCAATTCTTTTCAAGGCTTAATATTGTTGAAAAGTTTCTAAGGCATCATTTTTTCAGCCATTGCATGCAGTCGTGCAATCCGTTTTTCCATAGGTGGGTGTGTAGAAAAAAGATTGAATAAACCTTTGGTTGAAAATGGATAAACAATAAAAAGACTTGCAGTTGCAGCTTGAACAGTACTTGGTTCCTGTTTTTGATTTTTTGGTACCGCATGGTGAAGCTTTTCTAATGCATCAGCAAGAGCAAGTGGGTCTTGTGAATGTTTCGCTCCTGATTCATCAGCTAAATATTCACGTGATCGAGTGATAGCAAGTTGAATCAGTGTTGCAGCAAGTGGGACTAAAATAGATATTAAAATAACACCAAAAATACCGACACCGCTTTGACGATTATTTCGTCTATCTCCCCAGAAAAAAGACCAACGAGCTAAGTCAGCTAAATATCCGATCGCCATAGCAATTGTTGCGGCAATGCTTCCAACTAAAATATCACGATTTTTTATATGTGATATTTCATGAGCTAAGACGCCACGAAGTTCGCGTTGATCTAAAATTTCAAGAATACCTGCTGTGATAGCTACAGAGGCGTGTGATGGATTTCTACCTGTTGCAAAAGCATTTGCCATTGGATTGTTTACAAACCATAATTTTGGCATTGGTAGACGAGCCTCATGACATAATTCTTCAACTATTTGATAAATCCAATCATATTTTTCACGTGATAAGGGTTGCGCGCCATACATCGAAAGAACTATTTTATCTGAAAAAAAATAGCTAATACCATTTAAAATAAAGGCAAAAATAAGTGCATATTTAATACCATTACTGCCTCCAAACATTCCACCCATAAAGAGTAAAGCACCAGTTAATGCGGCGAGAAGGACAAAGGTTTTGAATTGACTATAGATCATTAGTTGCTCCTGTTCGTTATGAGCGATAGATTTCTGGATAAGAATATATGTTTATTCATCGTAATCGATTTTCCATATATCAAGTACTTCTTCGGTTGTTGAATCATCTTGGTCAGCTGTGTCAACTTTGATTGATTTAAGAGAGCTGATTGCTTGAGGCAATTGTTTTTTTGATTTTATTTTTAACAGTAAGTTTTTATTATTTCTAGCATCATCTTTTAAAATTTCTGCATCTGAAAGCATCTGACTCTGTGTCTGGGTGAATAATTTATTCATGTCGTCTTGTAGCTTTTTGATTTTTTTTTGTAATTTTAAAATTATTTCAACACCGACAAGGTTGACACCAAGTTTATGTGTGAGATTGATGACTTCTTCAAGTCGTTCAACATCATCTTCTGAAAAAAGGCGAGTGTTGCCTTCAGTTCGTTTTGGTGAAATCAATCCTTCTTTTTCATACAGACGGATTGTTTGTTGATGGACTGAAAACATTTTAGCCACAACTGATATTGAATAAAACCCCTTTTTTCTTTTCATGTCCGATCCCTCATCAATTTTTAAGAATTGTTAAGAAAGCTTCTTGTGGTAATTCAACATTTCCCACCTGCTTCATTTTCTTCTTTCCTTCTTTCTGTTTTTCAAGCAATTTGCGCTTACGGGAGATATCACCACCGTAACATTTTGCCGTTACATTTTTTCTTAATGCAGAAACAGATTCTCGGGCAATGATTTTAGCACCAATAGCTGCTTGAATCGCAATATCAAACATTTGTCGATGGATAACTTCCTTAAGTCGTTTAACCAGTACTCTTCCTAGATCGTATGCTTTATCTTTATGAACAATGACTGAAAGAGCATCAACCGATTTTCCGTTTAGTAAAATATCCATTTTAATCATATTTGATGGAGTGTATCCTGTCTCTTCATAATCAAAACTTGCGTATCCAGCACTCACTGATTTTAATTTATCATAAAAGTCAGTAACAATTTCATTCAAAGGTAGCCGATACTTTAAGACAATCCGTTCTTCATCGAGATAGCTTAAATCAAGCTGTTCACCACGACGCTCTTGGCAAAGTTTGAGAATGTTTCCAAGATGTTCATTCCGTGCAATTATTGTTGCACTAATCATCGGTTCATAGACAGTTTGAATCTGTGGTGACTCAGGAAAGTCTGCTGGATTTTCAATGATAGCTTCTTTCCCATTGTTGAGAATAACTTTAAATAAAACAGTGGGCGACGTTGTGATGATCTGCATGTTGTACTCTTGTTCAAGTCGTTGCTTGAAAACATCCATGTGCAGAAGACCAAGAAAACCACATCTAAAACCAAATCCCAATGCTACTGAGCTTTCTTTTTCTACATGAACACTCGGATCATTCAGCGTAAGCTTGTCAATTGCATCGCGTAATACTTCAAATTCTGTTGTTTCAATCGGATAAATTCCTGCGAAAACCATTGATTTAGCTGGACGGAAACCAGGTAAAGCTTCACCCATCTTGTTGAGATGAAAAAGTGTATCTCCAACACGAGCCTCTTTAACCGTTTTCATACCAGCAACTAAGTAGCCAACCTGTCCAGTAAATAGAGCTGGTTGTGATGTTAGGTCAGGGTACATAAGGCCAACGTCATGAACTTCATATCTTGCCTCTGTGTGAGCACTTACGATCATATCACCTTTTTTAATTGATCCATCAATAACCTCAATTAAGCAGATGACGCCACGATACTCATCAAACCATGAGTCAAAAAGGAGCGCTTTAAGTGGTTTTTCAGCATCACCAGGTGGTGATGGGATCTGTTTGACAATGGTTGCAAGTAATTCAGGAAGGCCGGCTCCTGTTTTTGCAGAAACTTTGATAATATCATCAGGATCAATATCAAGAGCGGTCATCATTTCGTTGCCAACTCGCTCAGGATCAGCATTCATCATGTCGATTTTGTTAATAACGGGAACAATTGTTAAATCTTGTTCGAAGGCAAGATAAAAATTCGCCATTGTTTGTGCTTGGATTCCTTGAGCTGCATCAACAAGTAAGAGAGCTCCTTGGCATGCGTACAACGATCGTGAAACTTCATAGTTGAAATCAACGTGACCAGGGGTGTCGATTAAGTTGAGCAAATAAGTAATTCCATCCTGTTCATAAAAAAGAGATGCTGTCTGTGCTTTGACGGTGATCCCGCGTTCTTTTTCAACCTGTAGCTTGTCGAGGAATTGTTCGTTTTTTGATCGTGTTGAAATCGTTCCAGTCATTTCTAAAAGTCGATCAGCAAGTGTCGACTTGCCATGATCAATGTGTGCAATGATTGAGAAGTTTCTGATTCGATCTGGAGTGAAATTATGTAAGTTAATTTTTTTGATATCCATAGAAGTTACTCTTTAGTAATAAAAATTTTTTCTGCCAACCTATATCCCAAAGCAAAAGTACAGTCATGTTCAGTTGTTACACAGACTGGTCGTCCAACGTATGAACCGTATCGTGTTTCAATGCCAGATCCTACAAAAATACCGATCGAGTAGAGTCTTTTGACAACTGTTGGTGTAAGATCAATTGCAGTAATTCGTGCTGGGATATTCATTTCAAGATCAGATAATTTCATAGTTTACATCGCTTCCGGTTTTGATAGTCCAAGTAAATCCAAACATAAAGAGAGGGTTGAGCGAACCATGCTGATCATGGTTAATCGAGCTGCAGATAATTCAGGTTTTGTTCTGTCGATAACATGATTTTGCGCGTAATAATGATGAAAACGTTGAGCGAGTTCATACGTGTAATAAGCCAAGACATGAGTCTGGTACGTCTCCATAATATGTGGTAAGACGCTGTGAAGTGCCCATATTTTTTTAAGAAGTAATCGTTCATCAGCCTGCCAAATATTAATAATTGATCTGAGTTGGTCAGTCGACAACTTGTCTGGGCTCATAGCTGAGGCAAGCTCCGCATGTTCAGTCGCTTTTTTAAGGATGCTTCCTGTTCGAACATATGCGTAGTGAATATAAAAAACAGGATTTTCATCGGTTGTTTTAAGTGCAACATCGAGATCAAATTCAAGGTGCGCTTCGCCTTTTCTGTTGAGGTAAAAAAAGCGTGCAACGTCAGCACCAACAAGTTTAATGACATCACCGAGCTGTTCAAAATTACCAGCCCGTTTTGACATCTTTAAAAGAGTTTCACCTTTTTTCATGCTCACCAGCTGATATAAAATAACATTCAATTTTTTTGCATCGTAACCGAGTGCTTGAATAACTGCTTTTAATCGTGCAACATATCCATGATGATCCTGTCCCATGATGTCGATCATCTGGTCATAGCCACGGTCAAATTTATTTTTGTGGTATGCAATGTCTGCTGCAATGTATGTTAAGTCACCATTTTTTTTTCTAATGACGCGATCCTTGTCGTCACCGAAATCTGTTGACTTAAACCAGAGAGCGCCTTCGCTTTCGTATATAATTTTTTCTGAGGTCAGCTGATTAATAGCATCAGTGATTGCTCCTGAATCATGAAGTGATTTTTCTGAAAACCAGTTGTCAAATTCTATCCGATAATCTTTCAAGTTGGTTTTTATAACTTCTTGAAGCTCTTGTTGGGCTGTTTTTGTAAAAAAAGAGAGCGGTTCGTTGATAACTTCAGCTCCTTTTAAAGAAATTATTTTTTGAGCGATAGTTACAAGATATTCTCCTGCGTATCCTTGTTCGGGAAGTTCAGCTTCTTTACCAAGTTCTTGGAGCACTCGTGCACGGAGTGATTCACCCAATCGTGACATCTGGCTGCCAGCATCGTTGATATAAAATTCAGCACTCATTCGATGACCGAGAAATCGACCGATTCTCATCAGAACGTCACCGATAATACCACCACGGCCATGGCCGAGATGCAAGGGTCCGGTCGGATTCGCACTGACAAATTCAACTAATATCTTCTTTTTATGGGTTTCTGGTTCAATAAAAAATTGTTCAGGTTGCTTCAAGAGCGCTTCTGTAAGCTGATGCCAGCATTGGTCTGATAATTGTATATTTAAAAAACCAGGACCAGCCGCAACAATGTTTGCACAAAAAGATGCAAGTTCTGATTGATCACCATGCTTGTCGTTTATTATTGCAATAATTTCTGTAGCGATCACTCGAGGTGATTTCCGTGCTATTTTAGCAATAACCAGAGCTGCATTTGAGCTTATGTCGCCATGTGTGCTTCGATCAGCATCACTATTGATAATAAAGTCAATTCGTGCAAGGGTCTGTTGGTCGACTTGGTACTGTTTTTGCAAAAAATCAAAAAAAAGATTTTTTAAGAAAAAAGGTGTATTCATTGCTATTTTTATCTCACGAGTCAGAAATTACGTACGTACAATTTTAAAATATGTATAGAAAGTGTATCACAGACAGAAAAACTTGCAAAGATTCCTTTAAGGAGCAGAAACCTTTGATTAAAGGTTGAAAATTTGTCATTTATGTTAAATACGGCTATCTTGACAGTTGTTATCTTCATTGAAGCTATGAGGTAATTCAAAATAAAAATGGGCCATTGAGGTTCAATAGTTGTAAAAAAGTTAAAACTTATACTTTGTGTGGGAAAACTATGTTATCGATTGCAGTATTTTTTAGAACATATGGTTGTCAGGCAAATGTTGCCGATTCTGAAGGACTCGCCCTTTATCTGAATGGATTGGGTTGTACGTTAGCTGATTCAGAAGAAGACGCAGATTTGATTATCGTCAATAGCTGTGCTGTTCGTGCAAAAGCTGAACAAAAGATGTTCTCTTATTTGGGAAGTCTTGCTCAGTACAAAAAAAAGAAGCCGTACATGCGGATTGGTATGATCGGTTGTGTTGCGAGTTATCGAAAAAAAGAGGTGTACGATCGGTACGATCATGTGAGCTTTGTTTACGGTGCTCGTGAAAATATGGGAACATTTCAAACATACCTTGCTGATCTGATTGTTCGAATAAGTACAGCAAAGCAATTTTTTGCTGAAGATAAAAAAATTCCTGCATCATTAAAAGGACAAGATCGGTTGATTTCTGCTTGGAAAGATAGAAAAGTAACTCTATTTCCAAAAAGAAGCTCGGCTGCCGTCTTAGATGTTGTACAAAAACCGCAGACACATTTAGCTCAAAAAGCATACATAAATATTACAACTGGTTGTGATAATTATTGCACCTATTGCATTGTACCATTTACCAGAGGCCGTGAAGAGAGTTATCCATTGAAAGAATTGGTTGAGCGTGCTCAGACTGAAGTCACGCGTGGCGCGCGCGAAATCCATCTTGTAGGACAGAATGTTAACTCATACAAGGATCCAGTGACTGGTGAGGGTTTTGCTCAACTGCTTGAGGGTATTGCTCAGATAGAAGGTCAGTTCTGGATTCGATACGTGAGTCCACATCCAAAAGATATGACCAATGATGTGCTTGATATGATGGCAGCTCATAGTCCAAAAATTTGTGCCTGGGTTCATTTGCCTTTGCAAGCTGGATCAACTCGTGTTCTAGATGTGATGGGACGAACCTATACAAAGGAGCGATTCTTGGAGCAGGTTCAAGAAATTCGAAAACGAATGCCGCATGTGACAATTACAACCGATATCATTGTTGGGTTTCCATCAGAGACTGATGCTGAATATTTGGAAACGCGTGAGGTGATGGAAATTGTAAAGTTTGATCATATATTTTCATTTATTTACTCACCACGAAAATTTACAAAAGCATTTTCTATGGAAGATTCAGTGAGTGCGGAAGAAAAATCAGCTCGTCTTACAAACTTACAGAAGCGACAACAGATGATCAGTTTAGAGTGCAACTCGAAGTGGGTAGATAAGGAACTTCTGGTCTTAGTTGAGAAGCCAATTGTTGGCGGGTATCTTGCTCGAACTGAAGGAAATATACGTTTAAATATCAGCTCAGATGAATCAGACTTAACAGGTACATTTGTTTACCCACGGGTAACATCAGCTAACGTTGCACACCTATCAGGAGTCGTTTTAAAAAAAATAGAAAAAAATATAGATAAAAGTTGTCAACCGTTTTTAAAACAGGTATGATGTTGGAAGAATGAACACCTAAGCATGGCACGGGCGGCATAGCCAAGTGGTAAGGCAATGGTCTGCAAAACCGTGATCCCCGGTTCAATTCCGGGTGCCGCCTCCAGCTGTGTTAACATTCTTGAAATTCTCTTTGAAAATTTATGGTTGCCGGGGTGGCGGAATGGTAGACGCAAAGGACTTAAAATCCTTCGAGCTAACGCTCGTGCCGGTTCGAGTCCGGCTCTCGGCACCAACTTTTTTCAACTTTAGTCATACAGGCTTATTTTCTAAATCTATGTATTATTTCTTTACTTCAAATCATCCTTTCTTTTTCACTGAAAACAGGATTAATGCTATTTCTTTAGTAGGAAATCACCCCTTTTTTGTTTTTTTGAAAAAACCTATTTGAAACTTATTTTTTTACATGGTAATCTTAGGCAAATGCTTAAAAACAGTGCGCATGCAAAGAAAAATGCGGCTTTTTGTTAAAAATTGTAAGGATAAAAATAATGATTAAAAAATATTTGATTATGATCTTCATGGTGATGGTCTCATCAGTTTATGCAGCAGTTGAGATTATTGACCTTAGTGAAGATGAGGATAGTTGCATAGTTAAAGAAAGATTCAGTATTGATTATAACTTGCTTGCAGCGTTGAAAGATATGCGAGCGGAAGAGAAGTTTCCAGCCAAGTCAACTGACGGTGCTTTAGTCAAAAAGCTATTTGCAGATGCAGCAGGTCCATTTTCTGACACAATGAGTTTAGATAAATTACTAATTTTTTTAAGTGAAATAGCGCCGCTTTCTAGTTGTGCTGAAGAAGTGAAAGAAGATTTTATTGAAAAAGTTGCATCCATACGTAGAGATCTTTGTGAGATGGAACGTGCTGAAATAGAAAAAATTAAAAAAGCTAATGATGAGGCTTCTGTTGTACAAAGAAAAGAAGCCTTGGTAACTAGGATTTCAAAATCTTCGATTACTGAAGAAAAATCTACCCAATTATTAAGAGATCTTGAAGAGTGTACAGATCTCACGTCAGTGATGACTTTTAGAAAAAAATTTAACTTTGAAGTGAAGAAAGCAGATCTTGCTTCACGAGTGATAAGAGACTTTATAGGTTTTTCACAAGATTTGTCGCCATCACTTGATACGTGTAAAGATAAAGAATCTTTACATGATTTTGAAAAAAATTTGAATGAATTGAGTTCAAATCCGGATGGAAATTCGCAGCCAGTTGCTAGTCCTGAACCTGAAAAAGATCCATTACCATTGACCTATTTTTCAAAAGAGGGTGAAGGTCTGAAAGATACAGATGGAAATGGGTATGAAGAAGGGGCAGGAGTATTTGCTGAAGTAGAGCAAGACTCTTCTGATGCTACTAGGGAAGAATTGCTAGATCTCTTGGTAGTAGGTTAGATACTCTCGAACAAAAAATTAAGGATGGGAAAGCACATAATGCCCTTATAGGCATAAAGATACGTCAAAATGCGAATGCGACTAATCCAAAGTCAAATAATGAAAAAAAAGAAGATAATGTTGAAAAAGATG
>JAESUJ010000062.1 GCA_016763165.1 Candidatus Babeliales bacterium | reverse complement strand
ATTTTCATAATGAGGGCTCTTTATTTTTTGGTTGCAGGATTTCGATTGCTACAGTATTCTGAGCTGGAAAGTTTAATCATCAGTTTATCATCATATTTTTTAGGAGATTAAGGTTATGAAAAAAACCTCGTATTTTGCAAGTTCATTGATGCGTCTTATTGTTGCAGTTGCTCTTTTATCTGCGATGCATCATGTAAGATTGTTTGGATCGATTGGTAATTGTCGATTTATTTTTTCTGGTATTAATGGTATTGCTCCATTATTGCACGGACTTCTTGGGACGGTTGGAAGTGTTGCGCTGCTCTCTTTGGGGCGTCTGAGCAAATTGTGCGGATTTGCATGGGGACTGCCATGTGCAACGATCTCTATGGGACTAGCTACTCAAGCTTCAGTTCTAGTCTGGCATGTGAGAGGAACTGTATGGGGTCAGCGAGTTATGAATCTATTTTTGCCTTCAGCTGCGATACTATTTTTTGTACTTCATCCATCAAGTGGCATAGGTGCTTGGTATTCAATTTTTTGGCTTATTCCAATGGTTCTGCATCTATTTTCTGATTCTTTATTTAAAACAGCATTGCAAGCTACATTTGTTGCGCATGCAGTTGGCTCATGTCTCTGGTTAGTCACTGTTCCTATGGTACCGATGGCATGGATAGCACTGATGCCGTATGTTTGTATTGAGCGACTTTTGTATGCAGGAATGCAATTGAGTGGTGCATGGTTGGTTGCGTTGCTATACAAGAAAGAAAGTTTTCTTGACTTTGCATGCTCTTTTAAGAGAGCATCTTGATTGATAAAAAGTAAAAAAAAGGAACTAGTTTTTTGTTTAAAGTAAGGAGAATGTAGTGAAAAAAATTATTCTTGCAGCTGTGTTATTATGTGGGATCAGCTCATGTGTGCTTGCAGAAGGTGAAGCTCCTCGAGCTAGTCGTCTTCCTCGTGCTACTGCTCCACGACCTAAGCATGGTACCTTTGTACGTGAAAAAAATACTGAAAGACCAGGTTCTTCAGGTGGTCATCGATCTGCAGAAGTGCAGAAAGATATGGCGGGAATTATTAAAGGATTACGTCAAAAAAAAGTTGAACGAAAAGATAGATCTTTTGCAAGTAGATGTCCAATTTCAACAACAGAGATGACTCGGCATAAAGGGCAAAGAGCTGCTCGTCGCATCTAACTTAATAGTGACATTTAAAAAGTTAAGGGCACATATATTTAATTACATGTGTCCTTAACTTTAGCTAATCACTTTAAATTTCTATTAAAAAATAATTCAACATTCTTTTTTTTTTGCAAAACAGTTCTTTTTCTGGTATCTTTTTCTTGTGGTATTTTATTTATTTTTAGACCTTTTTTCAATCGCATGATAATATTGAAGGAAGGAAAGGGTATCGAATGTCGATAAAACATATGCAAAATAGTGCTCATAACGCTATGTTAACTGAAACATTGTTGGATGAGGTTTTTATCCTTGACTCGACACAGAAGCAAGAAATCACTGATCTTTATAGTGAACTTGGTTCTCTGTTTAAAAGCGGCAATGTTATTTTAGGTAAGATTCTTCAGAAAGATAGCAATGGTGTTTTAGTTACCATTAACTATAAGTCTGATGGATTGATTCCAAATTATGAATTTTCTGATTTTGAATTAAAAAAGTTTAATGTTGATGATGAAATCGAAGTTTTACTCGATCATCTTGAAGATATGAATGGTTCAGTAATTTTGTCTTATCAAAAGGCGAAATCATTGAAAGCATGGGATCGTATTTCTGAACTTGCTGCATCTGACGAGCCTGTTCGTGGTGTTGTTACACATAAAGTTAAAGGTGGCTTGAGTGTTGACATCGGTATTCCTGCATTCTTACCTGGTTCACAAGTTGATACGCAGCGCGTAAGCAATTTTGATCAATTTGTTGGGCAAGAAATTGAATGTAAGATTTTAAAAGTAAACAAGAAGCGTGGAAACGTAATTGTTTCACGTCGTAAATATCTTGAAGAACAGCGTGTTGAAGATAAAAAACGTGCATTGGAAATTCTTGATGAAGGTCAAGTATTACAAGGTACTGTTAAAAATATCACCAACTACGGTGTTTTCGTTGATATTGGTGGTATTGATGGTTTGTTACACATCACTGACATGTCTTGGGGACGTATCGCGCATCCAAGTGAATTAGTTAAAATTGGTGATGTTGTTACTGTTAAAATCATTTCTTTTGACAAAAAACATGAGAAGATTTCATTTGGTATGAAACAACTTCAATCAAATCCTTGGGAAGATGTTGAAGGAAAATATCCTGTTGATAAAACCATTAAAGGAACTGTTTCAAGTATTACCGACTACGGTTTATTTGTTGAAGTTGCTAAGGGAATTGAAGGATTGGTTCATATTTCTGGAGTTTCTTGGACAGAACGTATTCATAACTTATCTAAGTTCTTTACAGTTGGCCAAGAGGTTGAAGTGTTGGTTGTTGCTCTTGACAAGGACAATCGTCGTATGTCATTGAGTATCAAACAATTACATGAAGATCCATGGCAAGTTGTTGCTGAGAGATTTAAAGTTGGTGAAAAAATATCTGGAAAAGTTAATAATATTACCGATTTTGGTCTATTTGTTCAATTGCATGATGGTGTTGATGGATTGGTTCATATCTCTGATATTTCATGGACTGATCATATTGTTCATCCAGGCGATAAGTACAAAAAAGGTGATCCAATTGACGCAGTTATCTTGGCAATTGATGTATCAAGCAAGCGTGTTTCATTAGGTATCAAGCAACTTGATCGTGATCCATGGGAAAATATTGAAGTAGATTTCCCTGTTGATAAAGTTGTTAAAGGTATTGTTTCTAAGACTACTCATTTTGGAGCATTTATTCGCTTTGAAAATGGTGTTGAAGGTTTAGTTCATATTTCTGAATTATCAAATCAAGAAGTTGCTAAAGTTGAAGACTTTGTAAAACTTGGTGAAGAAAGAGAATTCAAGGTTGTGAAAGTAAGCAAAGAAGAACGTAAACTTGGTTTAAGTCTTCGTGTTATTACAGAACCTGAAGAAACTAAAGCAAAAGAAGCAGTTCAAGAACGACAAGTTCGACCAGAGCGCTCAGAGAGACCAGAGCGATCAGAACGACCAGAACGATCAGATCGATCGCAATCTTTTGAAAAGAAAGTTTCACAAAGAAAAACATCAGCTGCTCCTCGTCATGATACAACAAGCAAATCAAGTGGTGGATTTGATTCATCAATGAAGAGCGCGTTACAACAAGCACTTGAAGCTCATGCTGCAAAAAACAAAGAAGACGATAAATAAGTAAATTGAGAGATAAAGAAGCAGCGCTTTAACAGTGCTGCTTCTTTACTGCAAGTGAAAGAAAAATATGAAAACAAGAACATATGCTATGATTAAGCCTGATGCAATGGCAGCAGGGCATGCAAAAGATATCTTGGCTCGCATAGGAAAAGAAGGCTTTTCTATTGCAGCTCAAAAAGAGATAACAATTGAGCGTGCATTGGCAGAAAAGTTTTATGAAGAGCATAAAGGAAAGCCTTTTTTTGAAGGTCTTGTAGCTTTTATCTCTTCAGGTCCCGTAACTGCTTTAATTCTTGAGAAAGATAATGCAGTGAGCTCATGGAGAGAATTAATTGGTGCAACTAATCCAGCTGATGCTGCTGAAAATACATTGCGCAAGTTATATGCAATCTCTTTAGATAATAATGCGGTTCATGGATCTGATGCTGCTGATACAGCGCAAAGAGAAATAGCTTTAATATTTCCAGAGTTAGTATAGTTTTTTACTAAAAGATTCTGATATAATAGCCTACCAGTTACTTGGTAGGCTATTTTTTTTAAAAGGGAAAAAGGAGAATCTATGAAAAAATCTATGCTATCAATATTGTTTTTACTGTTTTTATGCAATCTTCAAGGAATAGTTGTTCTTGTTCATGGAACATTTGCAAAAAATGATCCATGGCATAAAAAAGGAGGCGACTTTCACAAGGCTTATACCGATGTGAATATAACTGATACGATTGAGTCTTTTCTCTGGTCAGGCAAGCTTTCATCAGATGCACATATCGAAGCAGCTCGCCAGTTGTGTGAGTATATTATAAAACGACCAGAGGATGAAGAAAAAACCTTTATTGGACATAGTCATGGTGGGAGCGTAATTAATATTGCGAGTCATTTGCTTGATACGGCTCAATATGCTGTCCAGCATTATCAAGGTGATATTTCCGAAAAAATACATAACATGACAAGACTCTTTGTATCAGAACCATATTATTTGCATGAAGACTTTCCATATTCGTATAGCAGGGAATTTGATGATGATTCAAAAAATCAAGAAGCGGTACGTAAAGCCCAAGAAAATATACAAATTATTGAAGAGAATCTGTATAAAAAGTTAGAAGAATCAGTTGATTATTTATCCAGAATGCTTCTTGAAGTTGATAGTGATGGGCTTCGTTTTGTGAGGAAGCAATTTGTTATGCATCGTGTAGAACTTTTAGCAACGCCTATTTTGGTTGGTAATTATTCTCCAAATATGAATGCTATCAAGCGTGTAGCATCTTACTATTCTCAAGCAGATTGGATTCAGATGGTTGGTGGTCAGATGAAACATGAATATCCAGCTCATCCACGTATCTCGCAAATAGAACTTGTTTTTGCTGCGAATAGCATGTCGAACTTACTTATTTCGCCAGGGCATGGAGAACTTCATAATCCACTAATGGCACAATGGCTTGCAGCGCAGCAGGTTGTCGATAAACATATTCTTGATGGGAAGCATTATAAACTTATCTTGCACCAAGATGGAACTGGTTTTACATGTCAAGAAAAAAAGTCTGAAAAAAAATAGAAAAAAACTGCTTTTCGTTGACAAGCAGTTTCTGTCTGCTAACATAGTTAATGTTATGTATGTTTTCATACATGTTGCGGGAATAGCTCAGTGGTAGAGCACTGCCTTGCCAAGGCAGGGGTCGCGGGTTCGAATCCCGTTTCCCGCTCCATTTCATTTTTTGTCGGGGGTGTTAGTTGCTTAGTAGTAGTTTCACAAGCGACTTTTTATTTTTTTCTGGTATTGTTATGAAATTTTTTGTTCAATTTTCTTTGTATATCATGATGGAAAATCTATTTTTTATGAATATGGAATGAAAATTTAACAAGTGGTAATTATAGATTATTTGTAAGGAAAGGTTTTGTACATGAAATCGTTATTACAAGAAGGTTCTTCTGTAATGAAGGCAATTCAAGAAGCGTGGGATAAGGTTGGAAAACCAGAAGAGTTTTCTATTAAAATTTTGAAGAATGAAGAGCATCGATTTTTGGGAATTACATGGAAAAATTCTGTTGTAGTCTCTATTTCATACGATTTTGCTCATCATGAAAGACGGAATAATCAAGGTAGAAATACACCTCGATATGATAATAAAAAAAAAGTTAATCACGATGATATCCTTGAAAAAGTGATGCGTGATACAGAAAAATTAAAGGCCGAGACGGATTGCTTTTCTGACGCTCCTTTTGTAAAGAAAACAGATATCAAAAAAGAGCAAGAAAATAAAGTAAAGCACGGGCTTCTAGCTAAGAAGCAGAGCAGTGAAAAAAAAGTGTTTCAGAACAGTGCCCCAGCGAGTAAATCAGATAAAGAACAGAAGCCAAACGTACAAATTAAAAATATTGTTCAAAGCGATGCTCCTCTTGCAGAAGTTAAAAGTGATCAAGTGATGCGTGAGCGTTGGACTGAGCCGATGATAGAATCAGTTATTGCTTTCTTGCAAGATATTTTCAAATATATGGATTTACAAGTTCCCTTTATTCATAAGGTTGAAAAGCTACAGCTTAGAATCACATTTGAAAAACCTTTGTGTGAAAATAAAGATCAAGAATATAAAGTATATACAAGTCTTGCATTTTTGATGTTACAGATGGTTAAAAGAGAATTTAAAAAGAAGTGCAAAGGGTATAGAGTTGTTTTTGGATTGCAAGAAGCAGAGAGCGAATAGTTTCTGCTATGTTGTTATATCATGAAGAACCTATAGTTGCGTTGTGTACTCCCCAAGGAAAAGGGGCACTTGCATTGATGCGGTTTGTTGGCATTGATGTATACAAGCATCTGGAACCACTTGTTATTCTTCGTAATGAAAAAAAACTTTCAACGATTAAGTCTCATACGATACATCATATTTCTTTGAAAAATCCTGTAACTGGTAAAGTTATTGATGATTGCATGTTATTTGCGATGCGAGGACCAAAAACTTTTACAGGACAAGATACTATCGAACTTACTTTGCATAATAATCCATGTATTATCAGCGCAGTTTATGGAGCGGCGCGTGATCAAGGTATTAGAAAAGCTGATCCAGGTGAGTTTTCAAAACGTGCTCTTTTAAGTGATAAAATTGATATTTTACAAGCTGAAGCGATTCATGAGCTGATTACAGCAACAAATGAAAATATTGTTGATGCAGCTTTGCAACAGTTACATGGAAGTTTGTCATCGTATGTTTTGAATATAGAAGAAAAATTATTACATCTTTTGGTGTTGGTTGAGGCTTCGTTTGAATTTCTTGATGAAGAGCAACGTGATTTGGATTTTCATATTCAGATCGAGGATAAAATTAAAAATATTATCGAATCAATAGCTACAACACTATCAAAAAACAGCGAGCAACAACGATTCAAAGATGGTATTCGTATTGCATTGATTGGATCTGTCAATGCTGGTAAGTCAACATTATTCAATGCATTAGTTGGAAAAGATCGTGCGATTGTAAGTGCACAAGCAGGGACAACGCGTGATACGATTGAAGCATCGCAATATTCAAACGGTTTTTTTAGAACATATGTTGATACTGCAGGGCTTCGTCGAACTGATGATGCGATTGAAAAAGAAGGTATCGAGAGATCTTGGAAAGAGGCGATAGCGGCAGATATTATTTTGCTTATTATTGATGGAACTTCTGTTCTATCTCATGATGAATCGGGAATTTACAAGAAACTTTTTGATGCGTATTCCGATAAAATATTAGTGGTTCAAACCAAGTCAGATATACAGTCTAGCATTAATAATAATGAATATTTCTTAAGAAGTATTAAAAAGTATGCTGTTTCAGCATCTAATCAAAAAGCATTGCAAAAGCTATTTCTTGCGCTTGATGTTCATGTACAAGAGCTCTGTTCTTCAAGTAAAACGGCATATACATTGAATGAAAGACATAGTAATCATTTATATAAAGTTTTACAACTATGTAAACAAGCATTACAATACGGTCAGTCTGAATTCCAAGCAGAAATGAT
>JAESUJ010000008.1 GCA_016763165.1 Candidatus Babeliales bacterium | reverse complement strand
TGGGAGGGAGCTAACCGAATACCCCGAACAATGTGCGAAATTGCCTACAGCTTAAGACAGAATATACACCGTGTTTGGGCATACTCGGATGATCTTAGGCTGCGGGAGTAGAACTCGTCACAACGTCGACCGGCTTTGGCTGATCATGAGTTTTCAGGCCTGAAGATTTGTCGGTCTCCTCGCTTTCAAATTCATGAAATCAAATTGGACCGTTTGCGTGCCAAGAATTGATGTCCAAGAATTGATGGTCAGACCGTCCGAGGAATGATTTGTTTATCCAAAATATATTACTTGTCGACCGATTATGGATGGGTCCATGTGGATACTGGCTGCTTCTTTAAAGGTGCTTTGACGGCTTGTGTTCTGGACCTGAATGGTCCGATTGACCAAAAGCCAGAATTGCTCCAAGTCGGTCGCGACGAATTGTGAAGAATGCCGAGATCGTAGTAGCTAACGGCTTTGTATATCCCGCCCCTCACATCAAAAGCTGCGCTTGCCCAAAAGGCGAGAGAGCTCTCCAAATTTAACGTTCATTATTATGGTCCTTAAGTGACACTGTGTCCTCTATCGTGAACGTTATATTGCAATGAATAACTGGTGTTCCTCGAAGAGTTTGATTTAACGTTCATTATGATGTACGCTATAATTAGTAGTGACCAATATTGTGAACGTTATGAAAATAAATAAGACATATAGTATGCCAATCCCCGTCAAGCGCGCTTTGCGCAAGCTGGGAGGAGATATCCGTGATGCCAGGAGGCGGCGGCGTATTCCATCAGCTGTACTGGCGGAGCGAGCCTCAATAAGCCGCACGACATTGGTTAAGGTGGAAAAGGGTGATCCGGGTGTTTCGCTTGGCATTTATGCCGTCGTGCTATTTGTTCTCGGACTAGTTGACCGGCTCTCGGAAGTAGCAGATGTGCGCCATGATGAACACGGACTAGCTCTTGACGAAGAAAACCTGCCGGAGCGTATCCATAGAAAGACCAGGTCCAAAAGTGCGAGGGACAAATGACTGATCGATCCGTGTTCGTATATGTCGATTTGAATGGTGCTCCGCAGCTTGTAGGGCAGTTGTGGTCGCACATGAGAAAGACACGAGAAAGCTCTACTTTCGAATACGACAAGGCATGGCTGCAAAGCCCTGATCGCTTCGCTCTGGAACCTGCTCTGCAACTAAGTGAGGGTGCATTTCATGCCCCGGCAGATAAAGTGCTCTTTGGAGCGATAGGAGATTCAGCACCGGACCGTTGGGGACGCATACTAATGCGCAGGGCCCAAAAACGCCGGGCGGAAATGAAAAGCGTAAAGCCACATACCATGCGGGAAATTGATTACCTGCTCGCTGTTGATGATGAAGCGCGTCAGGGAGCCTTGCGATTTTCAGAAGAAGAGGGCGGGCCGTTTCTTGCTGATCAGGACGCGATAAAGATACCGCCGCTGATTGAACTGCCGCGCCTTCTTGCCGCATCGGAACGGGTCATCGATGATGACGATGATGATAATGACATCCGCATTCTGCTCGCGCCAGGGTCATCACTGGGTGGCGCACGCCCGAAAGCATCAGTACATGATCATGACGGAAGGCTCGCAATAGCCAAGTTTCCGCGCAAGGATGACGAATTCAATACCGTCGCCTGGGAAGTGGTCGCTCTTGAGTTGGCGCGGAAGGCACGCATTAATACGGCCAAATCCCGCTTCGAGCACATTGCTGACAAGCCCGTCATTATTTTGGAGCGATTTGATCGGGACAATGGCAACCGAATTCCTTTCCTGTCGGCCATGAGCATGATCGGTGCGAAGGACAATGAAACGCACAGCTACCTCGAAATTGTCGATGCTATTCGCCAATACGGCGCACACCCAGTCGCTGACATGCACGAGTTATGGAGACGGATCGTTTTTACCATCCTAATTTCCAACATCGATGATCACATGCGAAATCACGGGTTTCTCTACGCCGGTACAGACGGATGGGTGCTTTCACCGGCCTATGACCTCAATCCGACCCCCATTGAAATCAAACCCCGCATTCTCTCAACGGCTATAGACTTTGACGATCAGACTGCCTCGCTTGCTCTGGCGCTGTCCGTCGTGGAATATTTTGAGCTTCGTGAAAAAGAGGCGCGTGATATTGCTGCGGATGTGGCTGACGCTGTTTCATGCTGGAGAACTGAAGCTGCCAAAATAGGCTTGCCTGCAAGCGAATGCAATCGCATGGCTTCGGCATTCGAGCATGACGACCTGGAAATGGCTCTGTCATTTTTATAGCCTCCCTCGCGATCTGGCACAGTTGGGAGCGATAAAGGACGACATACAGCGACCTTAACTCATTGTATTTATTTAGTAAGTCAATTATTTCAATGGCTCTGATCAACCTCCGAAGGCAGAGGTCATGAGTTCGAATCTCGTCGGGTGCACCACTTCTGATCAAAACTGGGCACCATTGAAGGTGCTAGAGGCTGGTCTTCGCTAAGTGCGTGGACAAGGGCTGCTTTTGGGCCAGATATTCTGATTTCCTCATTAGTGACGATGACGTCTTTCAAGAGCGTCCGCAGATAGGCGCGTCGGAGGGTTGGATTGTTCTGATCGCGCAAACGCTCACGAAGGGCCTTGCCGACTTTGTCAATCTGATCGGGCTCAAGTGCCTTGAGCGGCGTGTCGATTTCGCGCTGCTTCATGGCAATCACTCGGTTTATCTCTTCAAGCTCCGTTTGCCGCTTCGAGAAGCGTTGTCGCATGGGCGCGCCTATTTCGATGCCGCCCGTCTCCATGAGATCAAGCAGGTTCTGGACGGTTTTTGACAGCTCCCTCTTTTCCGTATGGAGTGCGCGCAGTTCACTTTGCAGACCTTCCTGTCGCCCGGAGTTTCGGGCGTGCAGGCTTCCCAAAATGGCTTTTAGACGCGTCGGCTCCAGAATGCGTTCGCAAAGATTGTCCGTCACAATGTCATCAAGCTTCGGCATGGAGATGGTTTTGCCGACACAGGCTTTGGTTCCCTTATCCACCTTGGCAGAACAAGTGTAATAGCGATATTTGCCGCCTTTGCCGGTGCGAAGACGCATCGGCGCACCACATTCGCCGCATTTTGCGACCCCGGTCAGGAGCACTTTGGAATTGGTGATGCGGGGCGGCGTCATTTTCGGGTGGCGCGCTGCAAGTTGTGCTTGCACCGCATGATAGAGGTGGTCGTCAATTATGCGCGGCACGGTGAACGTGATCCACTCTTCACGTGGACGGGGCTTGCCTGCACGACTGTCTGTCTTGTTGAAGTGGTGGGTGCCGATATAGGCCGTTCGTTTCAAAAGCCCGTAGACGGTCTGGGAGCTGAACAGCACCTTGCGATGCCGATGCCCGGCCTCATTGAGATGGTTCACGACATTCTTGATGCCCAACGGCCCCGTCTTGCCATCTCCATAGAGATAGAGTTGGAAGATCAGCTTCACGATCTCTGCTTCTTTGGGCTCAACCTCAAGCTTCTTCTTTTCTTTCTTGCCAACACGCTCAGCCACATAAGTGCGGTAGCCATAAGGCGGCAAGGCACCGTTCCAAAACCCGCGCCGTGCGTTTTCCAACATGGACCGAGTGACGTGTTTAGATATCTCCCTGCTCGCATGTTCATCCATAATGGCAACGAACTGCCGCGCCATGTCAGCCTGTGAGCTCTCGCCCAAATCCTGCGTCATAGAGAGAAGTCGAACACCATGCTTCTCAAGCGTTCGGCGATACAGCTCGAATTGAAATGCATCTCGAAAGAACCGCGAATGGCTATGCACCAATAGTGTATCCGCATTGACGTGGCCTGACTTGAGGTCAGCGATCATACGCTGGAGCTCAGGACGGTTGTCATCACGGCCCGATGCGCCTGCATCCACATACTTGCCGACAATCTCTAGATTTTTCTCCGATGCATAACGCTCCGCGTGGGCCAACTGATCGGGGATCGAGAGGTCATTTTCTGCCTGCCTCACTGTCGAGACACGCGCATATACAATCGCTCTTGATCCTCGCATCAGCCTTCACCTTCTATCTCAGTATTACTCTGCTTTGATCATCTCATTGATGATATCGCGAAGATAGGTCTCCCATAGAGCCAGCTCCGCTTCGCTAATTGGAATCACTTCAGGAAAGTCCATAACGACTCGTCGCTCTTGCATAATCTCTTTTCTAGCCACTCATGGCGCACCGTCCTTTCTTGCCAGATTTTGTCCGGCCCCTACCTTTCCAAACCATCATTTGCCGCTCTGCCCGCCACGGGCCAGAAGCTCGGCGATCTCTCTGCGCAATCCGCTCTGCCCGAACTCATCAAGCACAAGGGTTCTAAATCGTTGGTATTTGTCGCTCGCCACAGCAAGCTCTCCATAATCGAGGATGCGATGCACGCGCGCTGCAATCAGTTTGTTGAGCTCTGCCTCGATTACCATTGGCCCAACCCATAATCGCGCACGCGCTTGTCCACCTCGTCACGCCAAATTGAGGGCGCATGATGATCTTCAAGAAGGGCGGGAAGCTTTGCCAGAACCGCGTCAAACTCTATAGGCACTTGCGTGTCCGATTGGCGAAGGCGGATCAACGCGGCGACTGCTTTTGTATAGCCGTAAAGCGCCTTGGTGAGCATGTTCAGCCTATAGTCAAGGGGGGTCTTGTCCCTATAGGCGCGCAACAGGCCCTGTGCAGGCATATCCTCTATAGCGCCTTGCAAGGCCTGCCATAGGGGATGCAGTGGCCAGCGGGCCTTATTGCTGTCATCTCCTATAGGGGTTCTCAAGGTCGTGTGCCTGTAGGCAAGGTCTCTCAGGAGGTCGCCTGCCAGATCGGTCAAATCCCTATAGGTGTTGATGCCACCGTCGCGTAAGCGCTCGCGCCTGACCTGGAACTCCACCCGCCAGACAGTTCGCTCGTCTTTTCCTATAGGAGGCTCCCCTATAGGCGCGGCGTCTATTGAGCTCGTCCCTACAGGGGGGTCTGCTATAGGCACGGCCCATATGTCGTAGAACCAGACTTTGCCGCTTACCTGTTCGATCTCTGCCACTTTGTCATAGACCCGCACGACAGTATCGCCGGTACCGAACTGGAAGGTCTGGACCTTTCCCCCGTCTCGCCATTTGTTGTCCTTGCGAGCCCGTGAGGCGAAATGATCCTCGGTAAAGTCGATATTGGGTAAATGGAAGTCAAAGGCCCAATCGGCTCGGCTGATACTTTCAGGCTTACATACCTGAGCATTGATGCTCGCC
>JAESUJ010000061.1 GCA_016763165.1 Candidatus Babeliales bacterium | reverse complement strand
TAGTAGTACTAATAGATCGCTCGTCATATAACAAACCTTCTAAAAGAAGTCTTGTTATAATCTCTTTATTTCCTTGTGCAATTGCATAGCTCAGTACATCTTCAAACTCAACCCACTGAGTACTAGGAGCTTTATCTATCCATTTTTTAACAAAATGCAAAGCTTGATATTTAATTTCTAGGTCAATAACAACTTTTTTTTTATCATCATCTAAAAAGATGTTTAATTTATCAACAGACTGTTGATAAATAATTTTTATCAACTCTTTAAAGTTTTCTTCATCAACCGTTGCCAAGCATGGATCTTCTTTAAAGCTACAGTAAACTTTTCGAAGCTCCATTGCTTTATTTCCTGCCCGTTCTTCTTCAGTCATTGAATGAACACCCATAAAACTAAAACTACCTTCTGCTCCTTGGCAAAACTGAAACGACGAGATCAATCCTAAAATAATAAATAGTTTTTTCATAAAACCCTTTTGTAAAAAATATACTTGATTAAACCACAAACAAATTGTGTACATTTCTTGTAAACTTGTCAATTAAAACAACCTGTGCTTACATATTAAATAAGGCCATAAATAAAGAAACCTTTCGGTTTGATAATCAATTGGGTTTTATTCTTTTTACTGGAGAAGAGCAAGGAGTGTAAGGAGGACTAAAAAGATAGTCAGTACTAAGAGGGGGAGGAGAACGCTTCACTCTTTTTTTTGAAGGGCTATCAAAACATAAGAACCTTCTTGAAGATTTTTTAATTGTAAGTGGAATTGATTTTTTCAATTTTCCTACTATCTCTTCAGATAAACCATATGAAACTGCACTTGAAATCATATTTTCATTAGCAATTGCCCCGTTGCTTAATAAACAATCTATGATTTCTTGATTGCCTACAACAATTGATTCTTCCAACGGACTAGACAATCTATCTGAAGATTCTTCTGATGCCTTAACTATACAATTAACATTAGCTCCAGATTTTATTAAGACTTGAACAGCATCAATATTATCCTTACGAATTACACAAATTAAAGGAGTTTGAACTTTATAGATAGTCTGATACCCACCTCCTGTAATTTCTGTTTGTTGACTAAACAATACTTTATTTAAACAATCTTCATCCGGCAACTGTCCAATTATATTTTTTAAGGCTTCATTATCAGAATAAGCATCTTCTATAAGATCAAATAACTGATACAACAGATGATTATCATCAAAACCATTAATTTTTTTATAATCAATATCTATAGCTGACAATTCAACTTCTTCCTGCTTTTCATACTTTTTACAACAACGCTGAGCAAATGAGGCATCTATATCACTATTCTGTAAACGATTAAAGCAATGTGGACTAACAGGAGCACCCTTCTCCAATAAGAAATTTAAAAAATCAACATGAAACTCATTATCTATACCTTCATCAGTTAACAAAGCATAGTCCAATAAATTAAAATGATTGCCAAAGGTTTCTTCGATACTAGCATCTTTATCAAGAAGTAGCGTGACTAAGTTTTTATTTTTTAACATAACAGCCTCTTTTAAGAGAGTATTGATATACGTCTCTTCAATAGAGGTACTTAAGGAGCTTTCTTCTTCTTTACTATCTGCTTTAAAATTAAGCACTTCTTCATTTTTTTGAATAAGATTTAATATTATCTTTAAACAGTTCTCTTTTTTTAAAGCAGAGTCGTTGCTACAGCTACAATCTATATCTGTGCTGCACTTACAAGAATACGAATCAAAAGTTCCAAACCATTCAAGTAACTTTTCAAACTCAATAGACATGTCTTTTGATAAACCTTTTTCTTCCAATAAATCAACCATATCTTTACATGCATTTAAATCTTCATATAAATTCTCAAATTGAAATATCTGCATGTATGACTGTTCTTTACTTTTATACTTACCTTCCTTAACCTTTTGATTAATATCAGCACCCATCTGAATAAGTTTTTCAACTAATTTAGAATCATTTTTTAAAATAGCAATTCTCAAAAAAGTATATTCAAAACCATCACACAAAAATATTTTATTTATATTTTGCTCATCAACAGCAACTTCAATAATATCGTCAATGAGAGAAGTAAGTCCTTGTTTAAAAGCATTAGAAATTAACGAATCACAGACTTCATCTTTAATGCTACTTTTATCTAATAATAACTTAATTACTTCTTTTCTCTTTTCTCTATCTTCAATACTATCAACATAGAGGATAGGGTAGCGGCCATTAATTTTATTATCAAAACTCAGACCGAGTTCTTTTAATTTTAAAATAGCAGGACTATTTCCCATTGTAATAGCCAATACTAATGGGGTTAAAATAAAATCAGCTGACCTCCATTCAAAATTTAATACATGGGGATTGCTATTATAAATAGACTCCATATCATTCAAAGCTTGATTATCAATAGCATCTAAAAAATCAGACTCTTCGGGTTGAAATACTCGATACAAATCCTGACCATCTTGAGATTCTTCAAGTTGAAATAACCTTTTAAAAGTTAAAATCTGACTTTTATCAGCGAGCAAACATGATCCAGCAATAAAATTGCTAAATACTACAACAGCGAAAAATAATGATTTTTTTCTATTAAACAAAAAACTAAACATTCAAACCTCTTTATTTTAAAAAGAATAAGTATAACAATTTACAGTTTGTATTATTCTATTAAGCATGTCAAGTGACAGACAGAAACCAAAGAAGCGTTTTTATTAGAATAAAGTTCTACGAAAGAAAACCGATAAGAAACAGCGAGAGATACCAGGAGAACCCTCAATAGGGGCACTCCTGATGTAACAACTTTAGAACAATCAACCTATATTTTAAAAAAAGCTAAAACAGCTGATAATCAATAGCCTAATCTTTCAACTGAGCAATCAGTCACGCTTTATTCTTTTTGCCGGAGGCAGGCTAAAACTAGGAGAATTTGGACTCTGAAAATGAGGCGGATCTGAAGGAGAAGATGGAGGAGTATCAAAACATAAAGTTCGTCTTGCACTTTTTTTACTTCCAGGAACTCTGTTTTCCAGCTCTCTTATAACAGATGTAGGCAGTTCAGACGTCGCTG
>JAESUJ010000060.1 GCA_016763165.1 Candidatus Babeliales bacterium | reverse complement strand
TTTGATGCTACTTCACGAACCATTTGTGCGCCCATATTTTCAAATTTATCTTTGACTTCAATTTCTTTTGCAACCGTCACACCATCTTTGGTTATGATTGGAGAACCGAATGATTTTTCAATTGCAACATTACGCCCTTTTGGTCCTAAAGTTACTTTGACTGCATTCGCTAATGTATTAACACCCCTAAGGATTTTAGTACGCGCTTCTTCACCAAATAAAATTCTTTTAGCCATTGTTATTTCCTTTTCAATACTTTTTATAAATTACTACTCAATAATTCCAAGAACTTCATCTTCTTTCAAAATAAGGTATTCCTTACCATCAATTTTGATTTCTGTTCCTGCATATTTACCAAATAAAACAGTATCATCTGCTTTTACACGTAAATCACGAATAGTGCCATCACTGTTTAATTTACCTTCACCAGTTGCTGCAACTTTTCCTGTTTGTGTTTTTTCTTGAGCTGTGTCAGGAATAATAATACCACTTGGGGTGGTTGTTTCATTTTCAACACGTTCTATTAAAATTCGATCATACAACGGACGTACTTTATGATTTTGCATTTTATCCTCCTTGGATTATAATAAAAAACAGAACTTTACTACTTCTCTCAATTAATACTTAAATAAAGCTTTATTAATAAGAAAAAACTCTCTTACTTCTACAAAATCAATTTTATAAAAATAAAAATAAAAATCAACAAAAATTACATTGGATGACTAAGATTTTTTTATTGCATCACTGCAACTAATACCTGACAAATCATCATGGAAATAATCTTTTATTCTTTATGCAGTCGGCGTAATATCACCATTGTACGGATGTGAAGGCTGCTGAATATTTGTTTCATACAGATCCGAATCAGAATAAATTGTTTCCTCAAAAGATTGTTCCCCAGACTCTGCACTGGTAAAAGCTCTGTCTTCATCAGAAACTATCGGCTGATCATAAATATTTTGATATTGTGAATAATAATCTGTTTTACAAAAAAACAGTGTTTTATTGCTGTACATCGATGCTTTCCTACATTTTACTCTGTTTTATTAAAACTTCTAATCTATGGATAGAATACCATGGGCAGATCATTTGCCTAATAAAAAAAAATATTTCCCTGTTTTTTGCAAAAAATGAAATCAAACCGCTCTCAATAGCCGCTTTTCGAGCCTGTCCATTTTTTTCAAAATCAAACCTATCCACTCGCCCAAAACTATTTACAAATGGAAAACTACCCCCGTATAATAAGGGTACGCTAAATTCAATAAGGATAATTGTGGAATAAAACTCAGGCTAGAAAAAAATTACAATTTTAAGAAGGAGAAATGTATGACTTTATTCAAAAAAACAGCTTCTGCCTATGCAATAACGCTTGTTTTTGCAACTATTACAGGAGGAAGGTTGTACGGAGCTGCTGAACAACAAAAACACTTAACACATGTTACTGATGACTCTGGCAATCAATACATACAGATGAAAGCATACAAAAATCATGATCAAACCAACTGTGCAGCAAGCGCTTTACTTACAACTCAAATTCTTTGCAATATTTTAGAAGAAAATCCAAAAGCTTCTCATGATACATTATATAATGCTTTCAACAATAAAGAAAAAATTAACAAAAACATTTCTCCTCTTAATGATCAACTTATGAATATTATTACGGGAAAGATTGATGATAAAAGATATCAAAGCAATGAATTTAAAACCAATGTGTCACTAATAGAACAAATGATAGGATTCAAAAAAAGTGCGTCACAAGATGCTGTTGTCAGTGCACACGGCGAGAAAAATATAGCTGCGGCACAAGAAAATTTAAATAATTGGGAAAATTTCACTTATACAAAAAGTAACATACCTACTGGCTTCTTTATGAAAGATATAATGAAACACCATTTTAAAGTAAATATGGATAACCTCATCATTTATCATGACGGAATTGATGAAAAGCTAGAAGAAAAGGTTTCATTTTACTATGGAAATAATGATAATTATACAAGAATGGATCTTTTAAGACATGGATTACAACTAAGAAACATTATTACATCGATCAAAGAAAAAGAAAATTCTTTTAAAGTAATCATAGCACCACAAGAGATTATGTTTCCTTTTAGCCACTACATTGTAATTCTCATCAGAAATATTGGAGACAATATAGTTGAAACAATAACAATAGATCCAGGAGTATCTGCATATAATCAACCCTATGACAATCAAACAACATTCTCTGGATGGCTATACCAAAATTCCGTACTCGAACCGTCGGCAGATAAAAAAGAGAAACTCGGCACTGAAGATAATCAATGCCCATCATGCGACCTTAAGTACACTACAAACCCCAAAGAAGTAAGTCTTAACTATGATGACGATGGAAAAAGTTTTTTAATCTCTTCTCCATGCTGTAATCAGTTTCAATGTGGTATTTGCTTAAATGAAACAACTAAAAAAAGCGCACAAGGACATCCGCTCTGCTTAGTACATTCTACCAATGAGATCACATGTTTCAAAGCTCTTGATGAAAAATTTATAGAAACTTTCAATCCTCGATTAAAAACATATCATAATCAGATAGAAGATGGTAGCCCACTAGCTAGAGAATTAGTCTCCCTTGGTTGCGAGCTAAGCAAATATAAAGGTGGAAATCAAGACTTTGTTGAGATAATGAAGCAAGGGATCAATGGTGACCTTGATAAACTTTTTTAATTGGAGTTCAAAAATGTTAAATGGAACGAGTTTATTGAAATCCTCGTGTATTATAAAGAGGAACAGAAAGAGTCCGCAGAATACTATATTAAAAACATTGATATGCATCTAGAAAGATATAATGAAATTATAGAATTTTGCGAAAAACAGGGAAATGAAAGTAATTTATATAAACTATATTTTTATCATATAGCACAAACTGGAGCACATCTCTATGATCTTGCTGAATGGATAAAAAAAAACAACAGGGCAACGCTATTAGAAATTACAGGCTTATATGAAGCCGTCAATAAATTTCTTAAAGATGATTCACTAACTTATAGCCGGAGAATAGAAGCTATCAAAAAATTCTTTAAAGAATAATAAAATACTCAGGGTATGCATTATTTATTATAGATGTATACCCTGTTATCATTCAAACTAATACACGATGGTGCTTGTAAAGCATCACGAACTGATAAATAATCTTTATTTTCATCTTCTTTTTCAAATGTATCAATATTCAATAATATTTCTTTATTTTTGATGCTCATAACATTTTTATAAAAAGAGACAA
>JAESUJ010000059.1 GCA_016763165.1 Candidatus Babeliales bacterium | reverse complement strand
TGTATTAGAATATCTTAATGGTCATGGCGAAGACGCTGATAATTATTTAGATGCTCTTTATAAAATTAACAGGGATTATATTATTGTTATGATTAATGACTCTTTTACGAGTGTATGTTATATTGGGGTATGGGCTTCATATTCCTGTAATTTAGATATTATTGAGTATATGATTGACAATGTTGTTAATATAGACATAGTCAATGACAGATGGTTCCGATATGCAAACGAAAAAATGTCAAGTTCATGGAAAGAAGACAGAGACGTATCAGAAAATCCACACATAATTAAAACTCTGAAATATTTATATGAAAAAACTAACGTATCTCGTAAAGATTTAGTACGTGCTATGCAGCGAGCATGTAGTAATGGTCATTTGGATATTTACACATCATTGCTTGAATTAGTTCCAGATAAAGAAAGAGCTAAATTGGCATATAACTCCACGAATGGTGTGGGAGGATGGTGTGGAATAATCTGTAAATATGCACAAGATAAGTATGGAGATGAATGGATTGATAATAAATGGTATATGAATGATGAAGAGTACAAAAAATTATTAGTTGAATGCTCTAAATGGAAACGAATGACTTAATATTATTTATTTTGTGGCCAAATTACTTCCCAGATTACTTGTTCTACATATTCAAATAATCCATTGTTGAAAGCAATTTCTATCATCTTAAATATTTTAGTATCGGTCTGAATTTTGTTCAATATTATTGATTTTAATACTAATTGATATGATTTACTATATTCCTCACAGTTACCAAGTATGCCTTTTGCATATGTTCTATCTGATAACATTTTTTTATCATATTTTAATAACAGTTTTAGTGATTTTTCATATATTTTTTCATCATGGTTAGTCACATAATGGTCGTACCTTTTAGTAAAATATTGCGTTGTCGTATAATCTCTATGAGGGTCGCAATAGGTTTCATTGTAATATTTGGATGGATCAAATCCACGTTTCATGAGTTTTTTTGTTATTTTAAATCTTCCCAGCGATGCGATGAATACTGTTCTATAAATTTTATAATCTATATCGATTATGTTACCATTTTTGGTAAGTATATTAAATATTTTCAAAAATGTGTCAAAACAATTATATTTGATTAATCCGACGAATGGTGTGTTATATGTTTGACTTTTTATATCACAATTATAAATATTTACAAGCCAATGAACTACTTTATCATTTCCTCTTTCACAGGCAATAATCAATGGAGTTAGCGTGCTACTATCATATTCTGTGTTTACATGAAGATGTTTAGTTAAATAATATTCCCTGACAATATTCAATATATCATTTGGATAGATATATTTATCAACTTCTTCCATAACAACAATTGAGTTACATATAAAATTATAAACTTGAATTGGAAGCACATGCTCACATCTATTTCCTTCAAATGTTACCACTAATTCCTCGAGATCGTTATATTTATGTTCTTCTATAAGTCTCATTTATCTTGTAATAATATTCAATTTTTCATCAAATTAAATAACTTTTGTGGAATATCATCACATCAATGTTTCTGATAGAATAAAATTATATAAAATGCACCAAAATAATTTAAAGATACATCAGATTACGATATAAAATGTCAAGTCAACAAAAAATAATAGAACAATATCAGAACACGAAAGAATATTCAGAACCAAAAAATGATCTTGTAAAAAGTTATCTGATTGATGTCATCAATTGTGATTATGATAAAATGTCTAATCTGAAGAGTTTATATAAACAAGAATTAAGACATATCAGAATATTTCACAATTATGAAATTAAATTTGATCCTGAGTCATTTCATGAATGTCTTGTTAAATTGTCCAAAAAAATTAAAATGAAACAATTCAACAAAGATGTTATTGATGGTGTGATTGATAAAGGTTACGTAACACTTATAAGAAGGAAATTTCAACAAAAATTAAACGAATCATTTAAATCAATTGAAGCATTTTCTCTCACAGAGATAAATGTTATTGAGAAAGAATTCTATTTTCACAATAGAGACGAATTTTTTAGATATAACAACAGAAACGAAGATCCAATAGAATTGGCAAAACGAGGATATAAAATTATTGTTGAACAATGGAACGAACATCATAACATAAATATTGAGGTTGATTACAAATCCACTTCATTTGAGAAATGGAGCAAATGTTATATTTTATAATTCATTGGATTTAATTTATTATTTTTTCTATTTAAAAATTTATGACAACATTAAATCAGTCAACTATGTCTATGATGTCAATAGAAGAAAAATATATGAACGAGATAGGAGAAGATTATGATTCTCTGTTATCGAACGAGTTTAAAGGAGAAATCAAAAGAGAACATTTGATATCAAAAGACATTAATAACGAAACAAACAAGATAGAATTAGGGTATATATATAGACATATATTAACTAAAGATGAATGTGTCGCTCTAATCAAAAAATCAGAATCATATGGATTTCTGTCAATAGAACCCATTTATGCCAGAGTATACAGAGGAAACACCAGATTAATCGCTCATAGCGTTGGTATGGCTAAAGTTTTATTTAACCGAGTTAAAGATCAATTACCGCAAAAAATAACAGTAGATGGTGTAAAATGGAAGTTGAGCGGGTTGAATCCGCGATTTCGTTTATGTAAATATGAAAAGGGAACACGATTCTGTAGACATTATGATGGATGTTATAAGAAATCGGAAAACGAGCAATCATTTTATACATTTATGATCTATTTTAATGATATCCCATCTGAAAACGGAGGTTCGACTAATATCTTGGCAGAGTCCGTGCCTCGTGGAAAAATAATACAAGAGGTTAATCCCGAAGAGGGACTGTTGTTGTGTTTTTACCATGAAACATTGCATGAAGGAGCTATTTTAAAAAAAGGACTTAAATATATGATGCGAACTGATTTAATGTATACCAAAGTTACAGGAAACATGAATATATAAATAGTTCATTTTGAAAGTTTATTGGGATTTATTATACATAAATGAAAACAAAAAGTGATCACAAGTCCGAACAAGAAACTAAAATTGTGACTGTTTGCATAAAGAAAAATCATGTTAAATATATAAAAATGGGATTTCAAAAGTTGATCAAACATGAAAAATTAAAAGAAGAATATATAATTTCCAACATTAAATTCGTT
>JAESUJ010000058.1 GCA_016763165.1 Candidatus Babeliales bacterium | reverse complement strand
TTTTACCGTCGATTCTGTGACGATAGAACTTGCGAATGATCTAACATTAAAAACACCACTTAACTTTACTAATCAATGTGCTATTTTGGGAAACAACCACGCTATTGATTTTAAGACAACAGGGTCAATTATTATTGGATCGCAATCATCGTTATATTTAAAAAATATTACGTTGAAAAATTTTGGAGGAACGCAGCTCAGATGTTTTGATAACAGCGCTACTATTTCTCTGGATAATGTTCAGTTTATATTCGATAAACCCTATCAATTTGATGCAGGAAGACTAGATATTGTTGGGGATTTTAAAGTTTCAGGAACCAATAAGTTTTCTTACTTCAGCCCTACAGCAAGCACTATTTTTTCAGGAGCTTCATGGACATTTGATCACTTTTCAACATTCAGCTATATTCCTTCATCGAACAATAGAAAAGGTATTCAATGTATTGATCGAACAAGTCGTCTTATTTTCAATAACGCTACATTGTACTCAACAGCAACTGGACTTTCACTGACCAAGGGTGAGTTATGGGTTGATGGACGAATGACTATTGAAAGTGATGCTGTATCAACTGCTGAAGGAATTGAGTGGGGCGATGGTTTGAGTGCCAATAATGATTTAAAGGTGACATTGATGCCAGGAGCAGAAATAAGTTTAGAGTCAGGATGTGTAGTTAATAAAAACATGACTTAAAGTGTGCAATGTTCGACATGTTTTTTTAGTTTAGATCCTGTTTTTTCTGGTATGTTTTTTATATAATAATGGACACTAAATGTTCATTGTTTATCTGTTTTTATAAAAAAAGATAAAAGGAAAACATGAAAAAAGAATACATCTTTGTTTTTGGATTAGGGATTTTTTTGGTATTTAAGAATTTACTCTCTCTTTCCGTTGGTTCTGATACTGATCCTTCTCGGCAAGGATATGTTATTTTTCCATCTGCAGATATTGATAATGCAATGGTTGGATATGCATCATTTGAAAATGGGTTCAAATTGACAGATCTGGCAACTACATGCTCTTTTGATTCATTGATGGAGGTTTCAGGTCCTGTTGATTTATCAGGAGGTGATTTGTATTTAATGGAGTCACTATGTTTTTCAGATACAGTTTCAATTAACAGCATGGGAAATATATATGGTAATGGAAAAACTATAAAATTAGCTCCTAGTATTACTGAACTGAATTCAGTTTCAGAAGGATCAATGGTTGCGGTTGCGAGTTACTACATGGGTGCTCAAGTTAATTCAGTTGATTTTTCTGATACAGCAAGCTATGCGGTTGCAGTAACACAAAATAATAGCGGAACAGAAGTGAGAATGCTTTATTATGATGGTTTAAGTTTGACGATGACCGCAGAAGTTTCAATGAATAGGCATGTTCACTCATGTCGATTTCAACCAGGACAGACAAATTTTGTTGTAGGAAGAAATCGTGGTGGAGGTGATGAATTGTATTCATACGCCTTTAATGTTTCTAATGGTGACTTTAATGAAGTTTCTTCACTACGCCCATCAGGCAATAAATCAATTCATGCATTAAGTTTTCTTTCTGGTGGCGACTATTTAGCAGTAGGTAGATCGGTTCAAGGTGGTGGGAATGATAATGAAGTCTTGTTGTTTTCAGCATCAACAGGTGGTGCTTTATCGCAAGAGCAGTCTCAGAGTCTTCCTGGTCCTGATCGAACCATTCAAAAAAATGCTGTCTCTTGGTCTCCGGGAAGCAACTATGTTGCTTATGGAACAGCTGTTGATGGCGGCGAAGGTGATCTTTTAATCTATTATTTTAATGGTTCAACTATGACAGCAACCATTGAACTTGAAACAGGATTAACCGTTCGTGGTCTTGATTGGTCACCAACAGGAACATTTTTAGCTGTTGCACTTGAAGGAACAACAACGCAAAATTTGTTAATATTTTCTCATAATATTTCAAATGGATCTTTGAATCTTGAAACATCAGCTTTTATCGATGACTCTGTTGATGCAATAGCTCCTGTATGGACATCAGATGGGAATAAATTAGCAGTCGGTTCAGCATTATTTGATGGAGTTGGTGCATTTCGTACCTATAGTTTTGATAAAACTACAACTACTCTTTCATTGGACAAATCTTTTGCTTTTGCATCAAGTGTTAATGCAGTAAGAAATATACCGTTTACAGATAAATTTATTGTCGGTGCTGGTGACAGTGTTTATATTTTAGCGAATGAATATGTAAGTGATATTAGTTTTACCGTCGATTCTGTGACGATAGAACTTGCGAATGATCTAACATTAAAAACACCACTTAACTTTACTAATCAATGTGCTATTTTGGGAAACAACCATGCTATTGATTTTAAGATGACAGGGTCAATTATTATTGGATCGCAATCATCATTATATTTAAAAAATATTACGTTGAAAAATTTTGGAGGAACACAGGTTCGTTGCTTTGATAACAGCTCAACTGTTTCGCTTGATAATGTACGATTTTTATTTGATAGTCCGTACCAATTTAATGCGGGGCGTTTAGATATTTTAGGATCATTGCAAGTATCAGGAACAAATCTGTTTTCTTATGAGAGTCCTACAAAAAGTACAATTTACTCAGGAGCCTCGTGGATCTTTGATAATTTTTCAACATTGAGCTATGCACCAGTATCGAATGATCGTCAATTAATTCAAATGATTGATCAAACGAGTCGTCTTATTTTTAATAATGCTACACTCTATTCAACAGCAACAGGACTCTCATTGACAAAAGGTGAGTTATGGGTTGATGGGCGAATGAGTATTAAAAGTGATGCTGTATTGACTGCTGAAGGGATTGAGTGGGGCGATGGTTTGACCTCGGGGAACGACCTACATGTTGTTGTAATGCCTGGGGCGCGAGTAAGTTTAGAATCAGGATATTTGGTAAATAAAAACATAGGGTAACGAGTCTGTTACCCTATCATAATTTAGATCTAAAAAATGATATTAGTTCTATTATTGTACTGCTTTTTTTAGACTAAGTCCTTTTGGATTAATGGTGAAGCAATGAGAGGTTTCTTTATTTTTATTAATGATATCTTTAAGATGCAAATATATATATAGAAGCTGGCTTGAGTTGAAAGTTTTTTGTATAAGTAGTTCGTACTCTTTAGAGGGGTCTTGGTCAGTCAGCCGTCCAGAAAGATCAAGATAAATAGAATTGAGTTTTGTAAGGGAAGGAATTATAGCTGCTAAGTCTTGAAAAGAGGATCCTATACTTCCTATGTCCCCATTAAAATTAATAGTATTAAACTTATCTGATTTTATAAGGTCAATGACCTCTTGGGAAATATGACGGTGATCATTTAAATAGCTTTTTTCATCCATATCGAGAATGAGTACTTTTCTTTTTTCCACTTTCATCATTATAGCACATGGAGGCATTTTATTTTTAGAAAATAATTTTTGAAATGCAGCAGCTTGTCCATAACTTGAAGTAATAGCTATTGTAATAACAAGGTAAGAAAGAATTTTTTTCATAATATTTCCTTTAAAAAAGTTAAAATTGATAGATTTATACAGTAGACTTACTGTAGCTTCCCCACTTTTTTTGTCAAACAGGAGAATGGTTTGGATGATGAAGTAGCCATATTCTGCGATAAATTAATAAAAATATTCAAATATTAATAAAAAACGATAGATGAAAACAAGCTATGGGTTGATGGAAAGATGATAATTAAAAGTGATGCTGCATCAACAGATGAAGGGATTGAATGGGGCGAGGGAGTCAGTGTAGGGAGTGACTTGCATGTCATTTGAATGCTAGGAGTGCAAGTTAGTCTTGAGTCAGGAGATGTGGTAAATAAAAATGTAGGGTAACGAAGAGATTCCCTCTATCATAATTTAGATCTAAAAAAGTATCTTAATTGTGGTGCTACAATGCTTTTTTCAAAGTAAGTCCTATTTAATTAATTGTAAATTCCATATATGTAATGTTTGTGCGATCAGACTCACCGACGAATTTTAATTCTATCTTTAAAGGTTGGGGAGAGTTGAATATTTTTTGTATAAGTAGTTTATATTCGTTAAATGGGTTTATTCCACGACAGATGCTGCCAGTAAGATTAAATTGAAAGCATTTTAATTTTTTAAGATTAGGAATTATATCTGCTATTTGTTGCAAAGAAGAGCCTAATCCATCAGCGTGTCCATCAATAATAATGATATCAAATGTATCCGATTTAATAAGATCAGTAACCTCTGGGGAAAGATGACGGTGATTATTTAAATAGTTGTCTTCTCCAATATCAAGTATGAGTACTCTTTTATTTTTAACATTTGTTTTAGTAACACATGTAGATATTTCCTTTTTAGGAAATAGTTTGTTAAACGAAGCAGCCTGTCCAGAATTTGAAGTAAGAGCTATTGCAATAAAGAGGTAAAAAAGTCTGTTTTTCATACGTTGCCTTTTGAATATTAATGTTAGAAAAATAATTATAGTTGAGTTTTTTGCTCTTGCATGACCTTATCACAATTTAGATCTAAAAAATTATGTTACAATGCTTTTTTCAGACCAAGTCCTTTTGGACTAATTATAAATTTAATATATTTAGGTTTTGAGTAAGGAATCTCACTGGTGAACTGTAGCTCTATATTTAAAGATCGGGGAGAGTAGAATATTTTTTTTATAAGTAGTTCATATTGGTTAAATGGGTTTATTCCACGACGGATGCTACCAGTAAGATTAAGTTGAAAGCAATTTAATCTTTTAAGATTAGGAATTATATCTGCTATGTTGTACAAAGAAGAGCCTAATCCATCAGCGTGTCCATCAATAATAATGATATCAAATTTATCCGA
>JAESUJ010000057.1 GCA_016763165.1 Candidatus Babeliales bacterium | reverse complement strand
TGACATTTCGCTCTTGATCAAATATTTGCGTCATTCCAACTTTTGTTCCTAAAAGCTTTTGTAACATATTTTCCTCTTATTACCGACTTTATCGAATTTCAACATCAACACCAGCTGAAATATTTAATTTCATAAGAGCTTCCATTGTTTGCTCTACTGGTGAAACTATATCAACTACACGCTTATGTGTAAGTAATCGAAATTGCTCTCGAGATTTCTTATCAACATGTGGCGAACGTAAAACTGTATAGGTTCTTGTTTTGTTTGGAAGAGGAATAGGCCCAATTAATTGAGATCCTGTTCTTTTCACAGCAAGAACTATTTGCTTTACCGCTGTATCAAGTAGTTGATGATCATACGACTTCAAAGTCAAACGTATCTTGTTTTGTTTCTTTTTCATAAATATAAACCCGCTCGACTTACTTAATAATCTTTGTCACAACACCAGCACCAATAGTTCGACCACCTTCACGAACTGCAAACTTAAGATCCTTCTCCATTGCAATTGGATTTACCAATTCAACAGTTACAGTAAGGTTGTCGCCTGGCATAACCATTTCACGACCTTCTGGCAATGTTACAGATCCTGTCACATCAGTTGTTCTGAAGTAGAACTGAGGACGATATCCTGAAAAGAATGGGCTGTGTCGACCACCTTCTTCTTTATTCATAACAAATATTTCTGCTTCGAACTGCTTGTGTGGAGTTACTGAACCAGGAGCAACAATTACTTGTCCACGTTCAATATCTTCTTTTTTAATACCACGAATCAAAAGACCAATATTGTCTCCTGGCTGGCATTCTTTCATTTCCTTATTGAACATTTCAATACCAGTCGCTGTTGTTTTGACGGTATCTTTAAGTCCAACAATTTCAACCTCTTGACCAAGTTTCAAAACGCCACGCTCAACACGTCCTGTTGCCACAGTACCACGACCAGAAATTGAGAATACATCTTCAACTGGCATCAAGAAAGGTTTATCAGCATCTCTTTCTGGAGTTGGAATATCTGTATCAACAGCTTCCATCAATTTCTTGATAGATTCTATGCCATACTTACCAGTATCACCCGCTAATGCTAAAGTAGCTGATCCTCTAATGAAAGGAATTGTATCGCCTGGAAAGTCGTACTTATTTAACAATTCGCGAACTTCTTCTTCAACAAGTTCAATCATGTCTTCATCATCAACCATGTCACACTTATTTAAGAAAACAACGATTGCTGGAACATTCACTTGTCGTGCAAGTATAACGTGTTCACGAGTTTGTGGCATAGGACCATCAGCAGCGGATACTACCAAAATTCCACCATCCATTTGAGCTGCACCAGTAATCATATTTTTAATATAATCTCTGTGTCCAGGACAGTCTACGTGCGCATAGTGACGTTTTGTTGTTTCATACTCAACGTGTGTTGCTGAAATAGTAATACCACGTGCGCGCTCTTCTGGAGACTTATCAATCTGATCGTAGGATTTAAATTCAGCACCGCCCTCTTCTGCCAATACTTTTGTAATTGCCGCTGTCAAACTTGTTTTACCATGATCGACGTGACCAATCGTACCAATGTTACAATGCGGCTTCGTTCTTTGATATATACCTTTTGCCATTGTAGGCCTTTCCTAATAAAAATACCAAACTACTTCTTACTACTTACTACTGTTTCTTGTATGTTCCTTGGCGATTCACGATATTCAGCAAATTCCATTGAATACCCTGCTCGACCTTGTGTCATTGATCGTAATGCGGTTGCATATCCAAACATCTCAGAAAGAGGAACTTCAGCATCAATCACTTGAATACCTTTGCGTTCATGCATTCCTGAAATACGACCACGACGAGAACTCAAGTCACCCATAACATCACCCATGTTTTCTTCAGGTGTTAGAACTTCAACTTTCATAATTGGTTCTAACAACACAGGAGAGGCTTTTGCCATTGCTTCTTTGAACGCCATAGATGCTGCTATTTTAAATGCCATTTCTGATGAATCAACATCATGATATGAACCATCATACAACACTACTTTGAGATCGACAACAGGATATCCTGCTATAACCCCAGAACTCAAAGACTCCCGCATACCTTTTTCAACACCAGGAATATATTCTTTAGGAATCGTTCCACCAACAACTTCATTGGCAAACTCAAATCCAGCGCCACGCTCAAGCGGAGTCATACGAATGCGTACATGACCAAATTGACCGCGTCCACCAGATTGACGAATAAATTTACCTTCAGCTTGAACAGGATTTTGAACTGTTTCTTTATATGCAACTTGAGGATTACCAATTGTCGATTCAACTTTATATTCACGTTTCAAACGATCAACCATAATTTCAAGATGCAACTCACCCATTCCTGCAATCACAGTCTGTGAGGTCTCTTCGTTGAAGCTAAATCTAAAGGAAGGATCTTCTTGCATTAACTTACGTAACCCAAGAGTCATTTTTTCATAATCTCCCTTACCTTTTGGTTCGATAGCAACACTTACCACAGGATCTGGAGCATGAATGGACTCTAATAAAATCTGATGATTTTCATCACATAGAGTATCACCAGTCATTACATCTTTAAGACCAACAACTGCTGCAATATCTCCGGCTCTAATTTCTTTAATTTCTTCACGCTTATTTGCATGTAAACGAACCATTCGACTCACGCGCTCACGCTTGCCTTTTGATACATTGTAAACATACGAACCAGCTTCAAGCTTGCCTGAGTAAACACGTACAAATGTTAGCGAACCAACAAATGGATCAACCATGATTTTAAATGCTAGTGCTGAAAACGGTTCTGAATCTTTCGAAACACGTTCTTCTACTTCTTCTGTATCAGGATTGATTCCCTTAATTGCTGGAACTTCAAGAGGAGATGGCAAATAATCAACAACAGCATCCAACAATACTTGAATACCTTTATTCTTAAGAGCCGTACCACAGAAAACTGGAGTTATCTCTTGCTCTAAAACACCTTTACGGATAGCTTTTTTAATTTCATCAATTGAAATGTCGCCACCTTCTAAGTAACGTTCAGCTATTGAATCATCAAAATCAGCTGCTGCTTCAACAATTGCATCATACATTTCTATACGCTTATCAGCATACTCAGCAGGAACATCTTTCCACTCAAATGAAACATCATCTGGCTTTGTTGTATACTCAGCATATCTATTTGTTAAAACATCAATAAGACCAGAAAAGTTTTCTGATTCACCAACAGGAATATGCATCGCAACAGGACAGCCTTTAAGCATGTCTTTGATTTCACCAATAACTGTAAAGTAATTCGCACCAACACGATCAAGTTTATTAACAAATGCAATACGAGGAACTTTGTGCTTACTTGCTTGATGCCAAACCGTTTCTGTCTGTGGCTGAACACCGCCTACACCACAAAAAACAGCGACCGCACCATCAAGAACACGTAATGAACGCTCAACTTCAATCGTAAAATCAACGTGACCTGGTGTATCAATAATATTAATATCGTAGTTATTCCATTCACAACTAATAGCTGCTGCAGTAATAGTAATACCACGCTCT
>JAESUJ010000056.1 GCA_016763165.1 Candidatus Babeliales bacterium | reverse complement strand
TATAAAACAGAGCATGTGAGGATGTTTCTATGATAAGGTGTGTAGCTCCTTCTTTTGCAGCTTGAGAACAGAACATTTGGATATAGTCAGCTGTTGGAGTGGTTAAAGAACTTTTTTCACAAAATATATTTCCTATTTTGTTTTCAACCGAGCTGATGAGTGCAGATTTAATACCTACTGTCTGCAAAAGATGGAAAATAAGTGAGCCGGTAGTGGTTTTTCCTTTTGTTCCTGTAACGCCAATTGTATATAATTTTTTGCTTGGGTGTCCAAGAGCTTGAGCAGCAAGATTTGACAATGCTCTGTGAGCGTCGTCAACATAGGTATAGTTAACACCTGGAATTTCTTCTGCTGAAAATGTTTTATCAACAACGATGATAGTTGCGCCTTTGTTGACTGCTTCAGCTATAAATTTTTGACCATGTTGATTTTGACCAGGGATGGCAACAAATGTTGAACCAGGACCAACATGTTTTGTGTGACATGTGATAGGAAAAATAGATGGAAATTCGAAATTCATTATTTTTTGCTCATTTTTTTAGCTTATATTACAATGATAAAAGTTTGAAATAAAATAAAAAATTTGTAAACAAGAACTTGTTTGCAATAAAAGATTGGTGGGATTCTATGTATTATGATTACCTTATTATTGGCGCTTCTGCCGCAGGAGTAGCTGCTGCAACCAAAATACGATCTTTAGATTCTGAAGGAACGATCGGATGTATCGATAAACAAGATAAAATCCCATACAACACATGCTTACTTGTTGACGTTTTATCAGAAGAGAAGACAGGCAAAGAAATATCTATAAAGCCGGATCTGTTTTTTGAAGAGAAAAATATTGATTTACTTCTGGATATGTCTATTGAAAAAATAGAACCTCAAGAAAAAAAAGTAATAACATCTCAGAAAAAAGAAATAAGCTATGATACATTGCTTATTTCAACAGGAACGAAAGCTCGCTCTATTGGTAGCATTTCAGGTCAAGGAGTTTTCAATTTTCATGAATTAGGAGATGTTGATCGTATTCAAGAATATTCTAAAAATAATTCTGTTAAAAATATTTTAATTATTGGCGCTGGCTTGAGCGGTGTTGAAGCTGCAGATGCCTTGGTTAAAGAGGGGTGCAATATTTTTATTGTAGAGAGGCAGTCCAAGGTTTTGCCAGAATTCCTGAATGATAAGGCATCACATTTTTTAGTCGATCGAATGAAAAAAGCTGGGATTACTATTTTGTCTGATACAACAGTTCAAAAATGTGAAAAATCAGAAGAAATATTTTCTGTAACCTGTAGCAGTGGACAGACTTTATCAGTCGAGATGATTTTAATAACAACTGGAAGTATGCAAAATATTTGCTTAGCAGAAGAAATCGGTATTAAGACAGATTCTTGTGGAGTTATAGTCAATGAATATCTAGAGACATCAAAGAAAGATATTTTTGCAGCTGGTGATGTGATTGGATTAATAAGTCCAGCATTGCAAAAAAAAGTGAGAAATGGAACATGGCCAGAGGCGGTCAAGCAGGGGATGATTGCTGCTCAGAATATGGTGCAACAAGAAAGTAGAAAATATGAGGTGGCGACTGTTTTAACCAGTTCTCGTTTTTTCGATTTAGCATTTGTGAGCGGTGGACTACTTTCTGCAGATGATAAAAAAGATGTTTTTATTTATCAGGACGATGATAGCTATTACTGCTTTATAAAAGAGAAAGATCGTCTTTTAGGTGTGGTAATGATTGGTCAATTAAGAGCTGTTGGATATGTCCGTAGAGCTTTGATGGGATTGATACCTTTTGATAGGGATACTTTTTTACAATCATAAAGAATAAAAGATCTTTAATAGTCGGTTTTCTATTAGTGTTCATCATTTAACATGCAAAAAAGGCTATGCTTCGGTCCTTTTTTTAACTTTATTTCAATGTATCACTATCTTTATTTAATCTAAAATAGATAGCAAAAGAAAAATATATATTTGAAGGATAAGGGATGAAGAGAAGCATTTTATTTTTAGGATTAGTATCTACATGTAGCCTGCTGCTTGCAGGGTTTACAGAAGGTTTTGAACAAGAATCAAATATTGATAATTTATCCCAAAAATCTTTTCGAGTGAACTCTTCTCCCAAATTTCTTCCCACTAGCCCCAGTACGCTCCCTCCGAACAGCTCTATGCCATATGGCAATGATGAATCTTTATATATTGTTAGTAAACAGCATTCAAATGTAAGTTGGGGAGACAATACCGGTTTAAGTCCAAAGGGAAACGAACTGAGTTCTTCGGAGATATCGGACTTTTTAAATCAAAGATATGGAATGTTTAATATTTTAAAAAGTGTATCAAAAAGTATACAAGAGAACAAAGCAGAGTTCATTAATTCTGAATCTCAGATTAAAAATACAACAAGGACTATTTTTTTGAATTTGAATAAAAGTTGTAGCGATAACAAAATATTTGAGTATAAAATAATAGAAGAACAGAAATGCATTAGAGAATTAATAGAACATCAAGCATCTGATTTTACAAAAGGATTTGAAGAAGGATCTAAGATGATTGCAAGATTTTCTGTTTCAATGGCGCATGATTATGGTTATAAAGAAGACAGTGAAAATGATCAGGAGTATGTTGTTAGAATATTTGCTGAGTTTCTTGTCAAGTCGGTAGAGCTAGGTATTTTTAAGTCGGTGCCTATTTTTGATGAAAACATCTTTGATGTTGATGTTGATGAAGCAGTCATTCGCAGACGAAAACGAAATTGTTGCATTATTTTATGATTTTTTCATAGATAACATTAACCTTATTTGAAAATTTTTTTGAAAAACAATGAAAAGTGAAGATTTATACTTTTTAGTAAAAAAAAGGGAGAATGTCGACATGTTATATTTATACTTTTTATTGAGTTTTATTTTTGTAGTGAATCATTCCTATCTTGAGTCGGCTGGTTTTCTTCGTGCAGGAGTAGTCGGTGAAGAAAAAGGTGAGGATGGAAAGAAAGTAGAAAAAAAAAAATCACGATATCAGTTTAATGAAGTGGCAAATTCAATTAAATCAATTGGTGGTAGTCAGCATAGTGACGATGAGGAGTATGGTAATGCAACGATTGTTGTGATGGATGATGATGATGCTGGGGATATTCATGTTAATAGGAAATTTGAAGAAGAGGTTAGAGAGATAGGGCGTGATGTTAATAAGTGGAAACCACTGATTAAAGCTATGTATGAAGCTTCACTTCAAAAACGTTCTAATTCTATACGAATAGAGGGAAATGAAGATGCTTATGTTACCAATGCAGTAGAAGATATTTTGAATGACTTTGGTCAAGAGGTTCATCGTGGCATGCCAGGAGAGAAAGATGGGGGGGTTAAGGGACGTTCTGCTAGTCGAAGTAATAAAATTTACCTTCGTTCAGTGATCGAGCAGATTATTGTTGAAGCAATAGAAGAAGAAAAAAATCCATTAGAAT
>JAESUJ010000055.1 GCA_016763165.1 Candidatus Babeliales bacterium | reverse complement strand
TTATTATTATATTGATAAAGTCTACTAGTTTTTTCTAAATAAGCTTTATTTAATGATTCTATCTCTACTTTAGAGTCAAGACCTAAGTTTGTTAGTAATACTTCAATTTCAGGTTTACCAAGCCAAATATTTCCATGTAAGGAGAACATACAAAGAGTATAGTATATAATGATATATATTCTTACTTTATTCATAGTTATCCTCTTTATGGTTAATGAGATAATGCAGAAAGAACAGATAATATCAGAACCTGATTTTAGGTAATGGATTTGTTCTTTTGAGGAGTTTTCCTATGAGCAGTTATTTTCTTATAAATAATTTTTATTTTATAACCAGTGATGGAACATTAGCCATAAGCATTGTATGGCACATTTTAGCATATAGAGCAGTCGATACTACCACTTTTTTGGTTAGTTTGTTTCGCAAAGATATGGATAAAGAGCCATAAGAAAGTTCGATTTTATTACATTCACTAGCAAAATCTGGAAGAAGAATACATTTTGAAAGAGCTTTTGATATGCGTGTAAATTCAGGAGACTTTATATTAAGTATTAATTCTGTTCCGTTATTATTTAATGTCCAGCCACTTTTTTCAAGATAATCAATAGTTTTATCTAAAGATTCATTTTTTGTATCAATTTTTTCTTGAATAATGGTATTAGCTGTTTTCAAAAGAGATATTCTTTTTTCGACATTCTTAATGAAGGAAATATCTTTTGTTGTGATACCATTTTGAGAATGTGTATATACTTCTATAGTTATAGACGATGGGCTAATCGTAAGATCTGGGTGATGATCAAGCAGATCAGCAACATTGCCAATACCTGCACATAGATATGCTAATTTTGCAGGAGTTTCTTCTATTTTATTGACAAATTTTTGATGAGTTGGGCACTTGACTATTTTCCAACTTGGGTATTTGTTTTGGTATGCTTGTGGATCTTTACCAGTAAAAAGAGTCAGATATTTATTAATACAAATGCATTTTGCTTGCATGTATGGAATGCATAAGCTCAAGAGGATATTTAATATAAGGCTGTTTTTTTTCATATTTAATTCCTTTTCATAAATATTTCATACATAAAAGTGATTTTCTAAACTTTATTTTTAGAGTATAAAAATCTTCTTTTGTAAAAGTAAATAAATAATATGAAAGGTTATTTGAGTAGCCCCCTTTTTTTTAAGTGCAGCGACTCTTCTTCCGAAAATCATTTACATTTTTTTTGACATGTTAAAAAAAATCTGTGATGATTTCGTTATTCATACGTGAAAGGGAGAAGAGCTTTAGTGTTATCATATAACCGTTATTTAAAGTTTATTTTTTTTATTTATATAAGCAACTTCTTTTTCTTGAATGTTGTTTATACGACAGGCTCTCCTGCATCGATAGGTTCTCCTGTATCGACAGGATTTTTAGAGTTGCCTGATGAGTTACATGAAAAAGTTTCTAATTTATATGATAAAATTGAAAATACCTTTGATACCTATGATGCAAATATTGCAAAAGCAGGGGAATTGCTTCAAGATGCCCGAAAAATATTAGAAAAAATAAAATTTGTTGAAGCTGTAGATAGCGTTAATGACGTTGATGATGGCTCTGATGATGGAAATGCAGGGAGTGATGATTCATCTTCTGAAACTACTTTTACAATGAATGAAGATGAATTTCCTTCTTGGGTTAAAGTAGCTATTTTAACTTCTCCTGGAATTAAAGTTATACAAGAAAAAAATAGTAGTAATATTTGTTATCATGCGTTTCTCGTTGAAGATGAAACAGTACAGAAGTATTTATTAGAAGAGGGTGATCACAATTTATGGATACATGAAGATCAACTTTGTGGGTACGATGGTAAAAGCTATTTCTTCATTCAAAAGTATACAGGAGAACGTAACTGTGCTCAAGCAATAGAAAAAATAAGACTTATTGAAGGTATGAATAGTGATATAAATGAAAATAGTAGTTTTGATTCAAGTAGTGATCTTCAAGTAGATTCATCTTTAATAGATGAGACAGTTTCTCCTCATGAATCTGAAATCAGTGAAAATGCTTTTCCTCTTTGGGTTGAAGATGCTATCGTAAGTTCGCCTAATCTTGAAATTATAGAGAAGGATCAGGGATGTTATTATGTGTTTGATCCTGAAGATCCAATATTAAAAAAGTTTTTATTAAAAAAAGGTGACCATAACTTGTGGATGTATGAAAATCAGCTTTGTGGATACAACTCAAATGGTTATTATTTTGTTCAAAAAAGTACAGGAGAGCGTAATTGTGCAGGCTAATAAGAAGAATAAGTTATTATTTTTGTTTTTTATACTTTGTTATTTTTCTACTTCAAAATCAAATACAACTCTGGTTTTTCGAGCGGGGCTAGAGAGTTCAAATCAATTTTGTGGATATGATGAATGCAGAGATATTGTTCCTCTTGGCGATATTATTTTTGATGATTCATGTAAGAATGAAGAGCACAAAAGTCTTCAATTAAAAGATATTTATCTACCATCGAAGGTGGCATCTCAAGGTAAGATCACGCTTGCTGGTCCTCCTACTATATTCGGAATAAAGACGGAGCATTATTACTTAGCTGCTTTAGCTGATACATCTTTAAATTGGCAAGCATCAATACATGATCAAAGATTATTACTCGAAGGCGGCTGTTACTTTACGCAAGAGCATGAATGGTTACCTAGTCTTTATTATTTTGGATTTTCAATCCCATTTATAAAAAAAAGTCATTCGTTATTGCTTGAAAATCTTGGTGGCAAAATAGCTTTTAGTGCTGGAAGCTTTGTTGGAATTGAAAGTACAATACAACAATTCTTTAGTGATGCAAATATAGATTTTTTAGATTTTTTTAATAGATATGTTTTAATACCTAAAAACCTTACGTATGTTCCTCATGATGAATCTATAGGATTTGGTGATTTATTATTAATTGGTATTTTAGATTGGGGAGGCAAGTGGAATGGTATTGAAGCCTTGCAAGCAAGCCTACGGGTTACTTGTCCAACTGGAAAACGAGAGTCATACGATCAATTATGGCCTAATCATCTAGGTCATGGAGCATGGGCACTTGATTGTCAGTTTTCTTTACAAATACATACAAAGGAAATTTTTTATAATCCATTTTTACATTGTAGCCTCAAATTATATGCACCTTTCAGTGAAGAGCGAAGAGTTCCTCAACTGGCAACAACTTTTTTGGATGGTACATTGCCATCTCGTTATTCTATGCATACTATAGCTGACTTTAGTGAGTATGACTCAACGGTGAATGCATTTGCAGATAGTATGTTTCCTATGTATCTGTATCGAGGGATTGAGTTTTCAACTTTAATCGGTAATAGTCTGTATTTGCATAAAGATAAATTTAAAATCGGTCTGTTTTATAAAGGGTGTTTTACAGAAGCGATAAAATATCGACTTGTTAATAAGTTGAATGAAGAGAAGAAAAGAATTAGTAATGCTTCATATTCACATAAAATGATGGTGCACCTGTCATATGCACCATCAGATAATATTCAATATTCTTCTTATATTTCGCAACAAGTAAGTGGAAAACTCACAGGTCGAGAATTTCTATGTGGCTTAAGCGTTGTTTTTAAGATCTAAAATAAGTTGATCAATATTTATGGCTAAATCTAGTGTTGATTGATAGACACTCCTTGAGATCTGTCTTTGTAAGGTAATTGTAATCAATCCTTCTGTATAATAAAATTTTTGTAATTCATCTTCTAGTTCAGAAAAAGAAGAGATAGCAGTTATTATTGCAATAGCTTCAGAAAAAGAAGAGCAAGATACATTTTTTGAAATATTGCGTCC
>JAESUJ010000054.1 GCA_016763165.1 Candidatus Babeliales bacterium | reverse complement strand
TTTTAGAAAAAAATCCTATTTTTCATCTTTTTTGGACATTTTTGGCCTATTTGATAAAGGCCTTTGTTATATTTATTTTCTTTTGCTACACTTCAAAAAGCTAACTGATTCAATTTGAAAAATAATGCTATTAAATTAAAGGTCTATTTTATGAAGAAACAAATATTACTATTTTTATTTGCACTGGCAAGTATGCAATTACATGCAGCAAAAAACACTTTTGATACTTTTGATCTATGTAAGAATAAACCTTTGCAATCAAATGAATATAAAACCATACAAAAATTTATTCTTGAGAATAGAGAGAATTGGCAAGATACAGAAGACAAGCGAGAAAATCCTTCCGATTATTCACCACTCATGTATGCAATTGATACAAGCAACCTGGTACTTTTAAAGTGCTTTGTTGTTAACAGTGCCAATGTTAAGAAACTAAGTCACAATTATATTAGTCCTATTGAACTTGCAATAATGAGGTACTTAGGTCAAAAAAGTGATCAAAATCTTGAAATTGTATCTCTTCTCTTAAAACAAGATGTCATAGTTGACCTAATCAACGATCATGTTCGGAGATTTCTTATAGATCAAATTAAAAAAAATAACTTTGAAATGGTTCGGATGCTTATAAAGCGTGTAGCAAATAATGCATCAGGTGAAAAAGTAAATATTAATTTTTCTACTGATAATAAAGAAAAAACAGCTCTTACCTACGCGGCAAAGCATAGCTCAATTGAAATTGTTCAATTACTTGTTGAGTCAGGAGCTCAAGTCAACATAGAAAATGACAGCATAAAAAATTCGATTCTTTTACAAGCTATTAGCTTCAACTCAGTTGAGGTTATTGAATATCTTGAGAGTAAAGGCGCACAACTTAATGCAAGTTTTGGCATGACTGCTTTTCATGCAGCAGCAACAAACGAAAATGTACGCGTGATACAATATTTCAAATCAAAAAAAGATGTTAATATCAATGCCACCTGCACAGTAAACGGCTATGAAAACCTTACACCTCTTCACTGTGCTGTTGAATCTGAAAACATACCTGTTATTCACTACCTCATAGCAGAAGGTGCTAATATTAATGCTACTTTCACTAATTCTAAAGAAGAGAACGAGCGATTTTCTCTAGATATTGCCATAGAAAATCAAAACCTAACTATCATGAAAATATTATTGCAAAACAAGTCAGGTGCAAGAGAAGATGCTGGAGTCTTAATAAACGATTGCTTCAAGAATGAAGATAAAAAAAAAGTAGCTAATCTTGTAGTCAAGCATTGGGGCAATATTAACGAAGTTCTTAAATCAAAAGAATTAACAGAAGAACAGACTGACATCATTGTCAAAATAGTTACAGATGATTCCGAAGAAAGCAAAGTAAATATAAATCTGTACTTGGCACAATTAACAAAATCATTTCCCGACAAAGCAGAAAAATATAACGCATCTTTAGCCAAACATCCAAGTCTTGCATCTTTAGCCAAACATCCAAGTCTTGCATTTTCATGGACAAAAGAACGCTATGCAAAACTTGCTGGACTCTCTTTTATAATATTTGCTTGCGACTTTGCTAGATTTAAGTCACCTAAACAAATCAAAGATACAGCTTCTTTAGCGGAAGCAGAATCAAAAGAAAAAGATACCCCAAAAAAAACATCTTCAAAAAACTCTTCGCAGTGGGAGCAACTTAAAAATCATACAAACGCTTATGCTGATGATTTAAAACGGAATCTATTCAGAAACCATAAGAAGCTTTTTGTTCCCATTCTAATTCGTTTACTAAAACAATAAAAGGACCACATTTATGAAAAAACAAATATTACTATTTTTATTTGCACTGGCAAGTATGCAATTACATGCAGCAGAAATAGGGGAAGAAGAAGGTATTAGTACTAATGAAGAAGATGCTATTACTGCTATTGAAAATAATGATTCAAACGCCCTTGTTTCATGTTGCCACATTTCACTTTTATCCAAACGAAATTTGATTACACACCGATTACGAAAACAACGAAACACTTCTTCATATTGCCATTAATAAAAATAAACCTGAAATAGTTCGCCTTCTCATAGGTCTAAAAGCTAATATTTATTGTCAAGCAGATTTTGCAAAAGCCTCAAACTCTGGTTTTCTCATGAACGTCCTTGGAAATATGATCACCGGTTCTCATTCTGAGATTGAAGATGATCTCCGTGGCTCTCCTCTACATTATGCTATAAAAAATCAAAACCTAACTATCATGAAAATAATATTACAATCGTATTCGAATATGGATATAACTGAGGCACCATATAATTCTTCTCAGCTGAAAAGTCTAATAGAGTCCAACTTCCAGGACAATGACAAAAAAAAAGTAGCTTTCCTTTTACTCAATCATTGGGGCAACCTTGAATCTTTATTTGAAAAAAAAAATAATCTAGACAAAAATGATGCTACAATCATTTACCAAATGACTATAGAAGATCCAGAAGAACAAGCAGGTTGTCTTATTACAAAACTAGGAGAGTTAAACCCTGACAAAGCAGAAGAATATAAAGAAACTTTATCCAAACATCCAAGTCTTGCATCTTCATCTTGGTTAACATATGTTGCTATTGGAGCAATTATTTATGACTTTGCCACCTTCAAAACTCCAAAAGAAGATTTAGACCTTGTTGATTCTATTGACATTAAAAAAGAAAAAACTATGAAAAAAACTTCCGGGCTACATCGACTAGACGCTCATAGAAAAGCATATTATAAAGACTTAAAACAAAATTTCCTTAAAAATCATAAGAAACTTATAATTTCTGTTGTATACCTTATGACCTACTTGCTTTAAAAAAACGCCGGGTCTTAAAGACGTGTAATTATTTCAGAACAATAACTTTAAAAGAAAGAGGGCTCAATTAAACTGAGCCCTCTTTCTTTTAAAGTTATTGTTCTGTTTTTAACTTGTTTTACTCAACCAGTTTCGTAATGACTTAACATTATTCTGCAGACCACCTACAAAACCACCCCACAAAGAGCTAGCAAAACTTTGATCTTGCTGCCCAGAACCTCGAGAAGAGTATTTTGAATGAACAGCACGATTAGCTGAATGGTGAATACCAGGACCTGAAGGTAAATGATTGATTTCCAATGATGTAATGTCACGAAGGCGCCATGCTTTTTCTGTTCCTGTCGCAATGTCCTCAGCACATAAAACAACCTTGTGCGGGATCAACATAGTTCCTGAAACTTCATTTGGCGTGTTATGAACAACCTTAACCTTGATAAAAAAAGCATGTTGTCATTGGTTGTATGACGCGGACTACGATAGTTAGCATCGATGACTTTTAATTTTTTAATATTGGAAATACGCAAAATATTGCTCGAATCATCAGAGTCATTTTTGACACCCATAATTTTAGTGATACCCCCAAAAGAAACATTGGTTACTTTGAAACTGTTTTTTTCGTCATAAATCATTCCCTCATACACCTCTTCATCCAGCTCAAGCGGCATAAATCGAACTTCTAAATCAACGTTTCGACGCGCATCGCTCCCTGATGAAAAAGCATGTATGCAAAAAGGAACTATTAAAAAACTTACGATTAAAAGAAATTTATGTATAGACGCCATCGACTCTCCTTGTATTGTATCAATATTTCTGTTTACAATATCATTAGAGACTCATTGGGAACAAGAGTTCAGCTTTTTTGTAATTTTTGTAATTTTTTTTCTAAATCTTGAATTTCATTTCGTGTTTCAATCGCTTTTTCAAAATTAAGAGTTTCAGCAGCTTCTTTCATGGTGATTTTTAGAGACTCAATACAAGCACTCACTTCCTCAACCGTCTTTGGTTTTCGTTTTGTTTTTCTAGATTTTTTCTTGGAAGCAGCTGCGATTGCATGATGCAACTGTGAAATACTTTTGACCACCTCACGCTGAACGGATGTTGGAGTAATTCCATGCTTTGCGTTATATTCTCGCTGAATTATCTGACGACGCTCTGTCTCTTCGATCGCTTTTTTCATCGATTTTGTTATTTTATCTGCATAAAAAACGACTTTGCTTTCTGCATTACGAGCAGCTCGTCCAATGATTTGAATAAGTGACCTAGCATCACGTAAGAAACTTTCTAAGTCAGCATCAATAATCGCAACAAAAGCCACCTCTGGCAGATCAAGCCCCTCACGAAGTAAATTAATTCCAACTAAACAGTCAAACGTACCCATACGTAGTTTTTGTAATAAATCACTGCGATCTGGTGCTTTAATATCACTGTGCAAGTAACAGACTTTAATTTTTTTAAGTTCAAGATATTCAGCTAAATCCTCAGCAGATCGTTTAGTCATCACGGTAACTAATGTTCGAAAACCTTTCTCTGTAGTCTCCCTTATTTCTTTCAATAAATGATCTAACTGACCCGTACGCGGGACAATAGAAATAGGTGGATCAAAGATTCCTGTTGGACGAATAACCTGTTCGGCAATTGATGTTGCATGTTTCAACTCGTATGGACCAGGCGTTGCTGAAACAAAAATAACATCTTTAAAATATCGCTCGATCTCTTCAAACTTTAAAGGTCGATTATCATACGCTGAAGGCAGACGGAATCCAAACTCGATCAACGACGATTTACGTGCTCTATCACCCTTGTACATACCTGTAAACTGTGGCAATGTGATGTGTGATTCATCAATAATTAATAAGAAATCATCAGGAAAGAAGTCAAACAAGCAGAAAGGAGCATCCCCTTCTTGACGACCTTCAAAATATCGAGAATAATTCTCAATTCCAGAACAAAAGCCTGTCTCACGCAAAAGATCGATATCATGGAGAACTCGCGTCCGGAGGCGCTCTTTATACAACTCGTTTTCCATTGGTACAAGCGCTTCTTGAAGATCTTTTTCTATCAGACCAATAGCATGATCCCGCTTCTCTTTTGTTGTCACAAAATGCTTTGCTGGAAAAACAAGAATATTTTCAACAACAGATAAAACGTTATAATTTTGTCGATCTATAAACTCAATGCTTTCTATCTCATCTCCAAACAGCTCGAGCCGGACTAAATCTTTTTGATACGACAATCTTAACGTAATCGTTCCGCCATTAACCTGAAAAGTTCCTGCTTTTTTATCAATCTCATTTCGTTGGTATTGAATCGCTATGAGCTGATCTAAAAGATCTTTACGGCTAATTTTTTGTCCAACTGCAAGATGAATTGTTAAACTTCGATAATCCCCAGGATTCCCCAAAGAATAAATTGCTGAAACAGATGCGATAATAATCGTGTCGGTACGACTGATGACTGAAGCGGTTGATTCTATCCGTAACCGATCGAGCTCATCATTGATTTTCGTCTCTTTTGGAATATACACATCTTGTGCTGGAAGATACGACTCTGGTTGATAATAATCGTAATAACTAACAAAATAGCAGACCTTGTTTTTAGGAAAAAAAAGAGAGAACTCCTCGTATAGTTGAGCTGCTAATGTCTTGTTAGGAGAAATGATTAAAACAGGATTGCTCTGTTGTGCTATCACATGTGCTAAAGAGAATGTTTTACCAGAACCGGTAACACCGAGCAAGGCTGACGTACCTGGTCGCTCACTGACGAGTTGTTTAATCGCTGTTGGCTGATCACCTGCAGGCTTGTACGGTGATGAAATAATAAAAGGATTTTTTTTCATATTAAACACTTTTGAAACAATTTTTATTGTAGTTTATTGTCAAACCATGTACCTCTGATCATACCTCAATCAGAGAACGAATACTTAGTCCAACTTCATCACAATTCCTGAATCTTCGTTGCAGTATCACGCCATAGCGCTTTGCTCAACAACTGATGGAGCCGGTGATCGGAGTTGAACCGACGACCTACTGATTACGAATCAGGTGCTCTACCACTGAGCTACACCGGCATCCTAAATTATGATTTGTTTTCTTCATAGACTTCTTGGCATGTAATACACCGAGACGCATACGGATAATTTTCAAGACGTTGTATAGAGACTTCTTCATTGCATTCATGACAGAATCCATATTCACCATGCACAAGAGAATTTAATGCTGCATCTATTTTATTGATCTCATGCAACTCAACATTCAAAACAGAGTTCTGAACCTTTTGCATAGAAGAGGCTAATGCTTCATCACCCACATCACCAATGTCATGCTTTTCTGTCTGTTTACTATTGAATGATGCCATTCTCTCAAGAAGCTCTACCTTTTTTTCTTGCAATAATTTTTCCATACGGGTTAAAAAACTTTTTCTTTGATTCACCGTTAACCTCTTTGTTCCCGGGCATGCGTAAAAAACATTTTCAACATAGCAATACTTTCATCTTCTTTCAAGCCCTGCTGTATGATAACCTCTTTCTGTGCGGCTTCAAACAAAGCCCGATTATTTGTAAAAGCGCCAAAAAGAGGTGAGGAAGCTGCATAAATTATGCCTTCTATACGACTGAGTCGTATCAAACCATAACACATGAGACACGGCTCTAAGGTAACATATATCCAACAGCCATTTAAACGCCAGTTTTTTTTCTTTTTTGTTGCTTGTCTGATAGCTCTAACTTCTGCATGTCCCGTTTGACAGCCTGTTTTCTCTATCTGATTAGCTCCACGTCCAATGATTAATCCATCTTTGTCAATAAGAATAGCTCCGATAGGAACCTCTTCTTTTTTAAAGCTTTGTCTGCGTATGCTAAAGCTTTTTTCATGTAAAAACTATCTTCTTTTTTCATAATATTCATTTAAAAACTAAACTGTTTATTGTAGATAAAAACCTAGAGAAAGATTAGCGCATAAAGATAATTTATTCAAATTGGAGTGATAGAAGTCGAAAAGAAAAAAAATGCGAATGCATAGACGCATTCGCATTTTTATATTTTAAAGAACGTATGCAACTATGCTGCAGGAATAACAACTCCTACTGCTGCTTTACGTTTTGGAGCTGCTTTCTTAGCTGCAGGCTTTTTAGCCGCTGCTTTACGTTTTGGAGCCGCTTTCTTAGCTGCAACTTTACGTTTTGGAGCTGCTTTCTTTGCCGCTACCTTACGTTTTGGAGCCGCTTTCTTTGCCGCTGCTTTACGTTTTGGAGCCGCTTTCTTTGCCGCTGCTTTACGTTTCGGAGCCGCTTTCCTTGCCGCTGCTTTACGTTTTGGAGCCGCTTTTTTA
>JAESUJ010000053.1 GCA_016763165.1 Candidatus Babeliales bacterium | reverse complement strand
TCCTGAACTCTTTAGAAAAATGCTTATCTTAGATCCTTCGTTGATTTATTTTTCAGCTGACGAATCCAAGCCAAATTATTTTCCGTTTTTATATGCTCTTATGGAAAAAGATAGTGATCTGTTCTTAACATTTATATCTTTTGCTATCTTATGCAGCATTGAAGTAAAAGAAAAAAATGGTTTTTCGATAGATCTGATTCCTTCAGGATATACTATTAAACTAGTTAAAGAGTACTCTGGGCTAGGTTCAGAAGCCAATGTTATGTTTTTAAGTTATAAAGATTTTAAAAAACTAGCCGAAGGAGCAAGGTCTGTTTTGAAAGTAAAAAACAAAGAAAGTCTAGTAATACAAATGGTTTTAATAGATACAATAGAAAATCTTTTTAACTTGCTGCAACCAGTATTACCTGAACGTTGTAAGAGTGATAAAAGAAGGCTTTAATTTGGATACAGAAAGTGGTGTTTGTTTCTATCCGTAAAAAGCATTTTCTATGTAAGAAATAGCACTGTTTTTTCTGGTGACGGTTGCGACATCGAAGCGACATGAAACATCGGAGATATTCTGTTTTTGTAAAAAGAGTTTTGCTGTCTTAATGATTTTCTTCTGTTTGGAAGATGTGACAACTACTGATGTTGCAAAGTATTCTCTACTTCGTGTTTTGACCTCGACACAAGCGATAAGATCTTGTTTTGATGCAATGATATCAATTTCACCATGACGACATCGATAATTAAGGGCTACGATCGTGTAGCCCTTTTCTATTAAATATTGACTGACTAATTCTTCTCCCCAGGATCCTAGTGCTGTTCTTTGATGCATTAGAGATTAAAAGGTAGTTTCTTGGTGATGTTTGCTGCCATCAATGTGAAGGGAGAGGTAGGATATTTTTCTTGTAGAAGTTCTATGTTATTTATGATGTTTTCTTCATTTCCTTCTGCTTGTGCAAGGAGGCATTCTAAAAATAAAATATTTGATTCGAACTCATCTGATTCTTGCAAGAAATGTTTTTTGATTTTTGCAAGTCGTTTTTCTGCAGATTGAATTTTACCTTCTTGAATATACTGTTGGAAAATATATGTCTCTTTTTCAATAAGTCGGTCATTGCAGGTATTCAAAATATCTTGTACATGGTCGGTGTATTGTGAGGATTGCATTTTAACAAGGAAGTTATTACAGAGCTTGACAGCTTCTTCAGTAGTTGTGCTATCACAGTCGCGATGAATTTTTAAAGTCTGACGGAATTGTGCAACGATCGCTTTGTAGGACGCATATTCTGCATAGATGTGTGTTGGATGTAGCAGCGCAAAGTTGTCGTAGATGTGGTATGCTTGGGTGAGTCTGTCTTTTTCTAAATATAAATCTGCAAGTCTGAGGTTGTAGGTTGCAAGATATGAACTCTCTGGGCAATCTTGAATTGCATGTTCAAGTAGTTCGATTTCATGAACATCATTTTTTTCTTTTTGGGCTAGGCAGATTTCTTTATGAATAGAAGCTTGCGTTAAAACAATTTGTTCATGTTTCGGTTCTTTTTTTTTTGTACTTTTTCCACATGCAGAGAATGTCGCAATGCCGATAATAAGTGCAGAATATAATAAAAAGTGTCTATTGTTGATCATGAAAGATCCCTCCTTTTACATGTTTTAATGGGAATCTCATTTTTAACTTTAAGCTACGATTTTAGTGTAGCGGTATTTAAAAATAAAAAAAGTTTTTTAAAAAAAGTGCTTTAATTGTTTCTAGTTACTTCTTATTTTGTAAGGATTGCTCGTGCAGGAGCTGCTTCAAGTCCTCTGAAGGCAAGTGGTAAACAGATGAGTTCATATAATCCTGGAACAACAGATTGAAGGCGTATTCCCTCAAGAATCAAAACATTATTTGATAGGAGAGTCAGGTGTGTCTGATGAGTAGGATCAGAACGTTCAATTCCGAGGTAGTCAATGCCAACAAGCTCTACTTCTTGGTCAACCAACCACTGAGCGGCTGACGGATTGAGGGCGATGAAGTCAGGATTAAATGGAGCTCGAGGGTCGAGCTCGCTATTTTTTGTTTTAAAAAGAATACGCTTTTTATTGAGAATATTCTGTTTTTCTAGGAAATCAGCAGATATTTTATGCTCTACATCAGTTGCATCAATGACAGTGCATGGACCAATGCATGCATCTAAAGGAATAGAGTCTGAGTAAGATCCTCCAGGAACAAAATGTGCTGGAGCGTCGATATGTGTGCCGGTATGTGCACCAAGTTGAATAAGATGTTCTTCAACGCCATCAAGATCTAGTCTCTTTGTTTGTGTAAACAGAACCTCTTTTTTTGTTTTGTATTCTGTCATTTCTTCTGAAATAGGCCATGAAATATCAATAATATGCATTGCAATTCCTCTGTTATTTTTCTAATAATTGGTGTCCACCAAAGCGTTTACGCAATAAGGCTACAAGTTTTGTGCTTATGTTTCCACCTGTTTCTCGTGACCATGATCGAATAGCGAGCGCTTCATCAAGCATAGGAGTTTTGACGTTTCGTTCTTTACCTTCTTCTTGTGTCCATGCACCAGTTGAATTTTCGCCAATTCCACCAGGAATGTTTTCAAAATCAGGCTTTGCAGCAAGTACTTCCTGAAGTAACTCGCCAATCCATGAGCGAATAGCAGAGCCATTTTGCCAAACTTGTGCAATTTCGGTGAGGTTGAGATCTTTAAAGTAGCCATCATGTAAAAGATGCATGCCTTCTGCATATGATTGAAGAAGAGCATATTCAACTCCATTATGAACCATTTTTACGTAGTGACCAGATCCTGAAGGGCCGATATAGCAAAATCCATTGGGAGCAGCAAACGCATGAAACAGTCCGATTAAACTTTTGTATACTTCTTCCTTGCCACCAATCATCAAAGAAAAACCTTTTTCACGTCCAGAAACACCACCGGATGTGCCACAATCAATGAAGTTAACATTGATGCTTTCAAGCTCTTCAGATCGCCGTATGGTATCCTTATAGTTACTATTTCCACCATCAACAATGGTCATGCCATCTTCGAGGTATGGATACAATTGATGAAGGACATCGTCAACAATTTTTCCTGCTGGAACCATGAGCCAAATGATTGAACATTCTGCCATTAATTGTTCGATAGAGTTACAAGGTTTTGCGCCATGTTGCATAACAGCTTTTGTTTTTTTTTCATCTTCATCAAATGCCCAGACTGTATGTCCAGCCATGCATGCTCTATAAGCAAGAGCCTCTCCCATTTTTCCTAATCCAATACATCCTATATTCATGATCTCCACCGTATTTTCATTTTGTCTGACCATACTTGTAACTCTTGCGGACCTTGAGATCCTGGAGCGTATGGGTATGGTACAGATGAGTTATCAATATTTCCAATAATTTTCCATGCATGTTCTATTTCATCAGCTCTGACAAAAACAGATTGGTCACCTCTAATGACATCAGTTAATAGAGCTTCGTATGCTTCTGTTGTATTCGGTCCAAAAAGTGATTTGTGACAAAAATTCATTGTAACCGGCGTAATGGCATAGTTTAGACCCGGCTTTTTTGCATTAATTTCAAGAAAGAAACCTTCGTCCGGCTCAATTGAAATTGTTAAATAGTTAGAATCAACAGGGCAGTTTTCTGTTAAAAGGCAGGTTGATTGTCTAAATTTAATATGAATAGCAGCCTCTTTCTTTGGCAGAGATTTACCTGTTTTTAAGAAAAAAGGAACTCCACGCCATCGATCGTTGTCAATAGAAAGTTTGAGAGCTGCAAAAGTTGCTGTTTTTGACACAGGATTAACACAGTTTTCTTCTTTGTATCCTTCGTATTGACCAAGCAGAACAGATTCAACTTTTGTTTTTTTGAGAACCTTTGCTTTTTCATCTCGTATAGATTCACCGATTAGTTTTTCTGGTGGTTCCATTGCAACGAGTGCTAACATTTGTAAAAGATGATTCTGTACGACATCTTTAAGAATTCCATTTCTGTCGTAGTATTCTCCACGGCCTTCAATGCCGATTTTTTCATTGATGCCAATCTCTACGGATTCAATGTACTGATTATTCCAAAGCGGTTGAAAAAAAAGGTTGGTGAATCGTATGAGTGCAATGTTTCCAACAATCTCTTTTCCGAGATAGTGAATAATTCTAAAAACTTGTTCTTCATGAAATACCCGTGCAATCTGTTCATTAATTGCTTGTGCTGATTGGAAATTGTTTCCAAAAGGTTTTTCGTAGACAACGCGTGTCCATGGTGTCTGCTTATGGCCATTTCTTTTAGCCATTCCGTGAATTGCGAGTTTGTTGGTAATTGGTGCAAAATGTTCTGGCATGGTGGCAAAATAAAAAATTCGATTACCAGCGAGCCCTTTTTCTTTTTCGATAGCAATAATTTGTTCATGAAGATTTTGATAATCAGAATCGCGGTAAAAATCAGCTTTATGGTATGAAAAAGAGTCAACGAGTTGCTGCCAGATCTCAGGTTTTTTATCAGGAATGAATCCAGCTGCTTTTTCTAGGATTTCTTCTGCTGTTGTATCAGTGAGAGCAGCGCCAATAATAGCAAAAGATTTGATTTTTTTATGATGCAGCAATGCATAGATCGAAGGAATCAGTTTTCTTTTTGTGAGGTCGCCAGAAGCTCCCATGATAATAAAAGTTATCGAGTCATGCAACAGTGCATCCATGCAACACCTTAGTTTTTAGAATTATTACAATATTTTAATTATATTCAGTTTAACGTAAATTGATTTTTTGTGAAGTTTCGGTAAAAAAAGAGGGCCAGTACGGCCCCCTTGATACTGTAAGTCTGATATTTAGAATCGATAGTCAAATCTAAAGTTTACAAAATATGCGGTATGATTACTGATGCGATAATTGGCAGAATCAAGCTTCTGTTTGTCAGCTTGTTCGAGTCGAGCAAATATATCATCTCTGAGTGGAGTT
>JAESUJ010000052.1 GCA_016763165.1 Candidatus Babeliales bacterium | reverse complement strand
TTCTATACTGTTGTCTTCATGAATTTCTTTTAAATATTGAAGCATAAACTTTATATTATCGCTTGATGGATATTGAGCAATAATTGATTCTTCAGCGATTGGGCTTGCAAGAGGAGAGATAAAAGTTTCAATTGGATAGTAGGAGTTTAGAGAGCAAGGTTTTTCTGATGGTAAATATATTTTATCAGCAGCGACTGCTTTTATTGCATTGAATAATAGAAAAAAAAGAATGAATAATCGGTATGAAGTCATAGAAAAGTCCTTTGTTTATGAAAATAATACTTAAAGTTTTTTTATATACACCTTCTGAGTTTTAAAATAATATTAATTTTCAGAAAGAACTTTGAGCCGTGATTCTAAGTATTTTGCAAAAAAAGTATTAACTTCATTTGGTCTCATTTTGTTATCACCGCTACCATGTTTTTTGACAAATGTTGCAGCACCTTCGTTGCCATGGATGGTTATATGACTGCCTACAATGTTTGTACTGCTTGCATCTTCATCAAGATCATAAGTTTCTGTTAAGGCATCAGTCTCTTTTATGATGCTATTGAAAACAGAATAAAATGTACGCATTTTAAGTCGATTTTCAACTTTATGTGAGGCAAGAATTTTTTGAGCTTTCTTTTTAATTTCGGCAACTGTTTTTTTCGGCAACGATGGAATAATTCTCTCTATTTTTGATTTATCATTTTCATTCGATTTGTTATCTTTTTTGTTTTTATTCTTTTCCTGAACTCTTGGTTTTTTCGATTTTTTACCAGTTGTTTTTTTCTTTTTTTTACTTGTTTTTATAGGATCTGGAAGCCACGTGCTATTCATTTGAACTTTTTGAATCTCTTTCTCTGTTAATTCTGTTTCAATGATTTCTGTTGCTTGATTTGAGAGTTTTTCAATAGTGGCATCTATTTTTTCGATTGATTCAATTTGTTCTATGTTGTGATCTTGTTGAACTTTAAGCTCTTCTTTTTCTTCTTCTTTTGATATGCGTTCTATTTTTTTTTGATTGATAATAGATTGATATGCATTGGTGAGCATATCTACTTTTTTACTTCTAAGAGACTCTTTGAGTTCTTCTAAAAGGGCAATATTTGACAATATTGAAGATAGTTTATTTCCTTCTTCCATGAGGGGAATAAATCCTGATTGCCCAGCATTGCATGTTTGTTTGTATTCTATTTTTTCCCAAACCCCCTTTGATTCTTGTAGTATTCCAATTGATTTAGTGGTGCATGGAGTGTTGCTAGATGCTCCATGATAAAAGAATACTTCTATTTGATGTTTAGAGGTTTCTCGAAAAAAAATACCCGATTTTTTAGATAGTTGATGAATGAGAGTAATCATAGTATATCCAGTGACTGATTCTTCAGTTGGGGTGAAAATTTCGTCTATGTTAAAACTTATTGATGTATCAATAACAAAGGAGAGAATTCCTTTACTGGTTTGTAGAAAACAGAGATCAAAAAAATTTTTAGGATCATCATCAGGAATTGAAATAACATTAATTATTTTTTCTCTTTTCAGTAGTTTTTTTAATGCAAGTTGTTCAAAAGTATAATTATTAAATGAAAATAAACTTTCAAGGAATTTCTTTTCATTAGAATCCATAGATTCTGTTTCTATTGTTGACAAGTTATATGTTTTCATATCACTACAAGTAATAGTACTGTTAGTTTCATATTTTATTGCTCCTAGGTGGCGTAGTGATCCTATTACTCGTTCTGTGAATATTAAACAAAGGTTTAAGAATTTTGTTCCTGTTGGATTTTGTATAATATGAGGGAGTGCAGTTTCCATTACGCTGTAGCCTAGTTTGCGTGCATTTACATCGACATAAATGCCAAGCATGCAGTCATCTTTGGTTTCAGCTGAATTATCTTCACAAATTGTTTTTAAGTATTGAAGCATGAATTGTACATTATCGCTTGATGGACATTGAGCAATAATTGATTCTTCAGCGATTGGGTTTGCAAGAGGAGAGATAAAAGTTTCAATTGGATAGTAGGTGTTTAGAGAGCAAGGTTTTTCTGATGGTAGGTATATTTTATCAGCAGCGACTGCTTTTGTTGCATTTGATAATAGAAAAAAAAGTATAAATAATCGATGTGAAGTCATAAAAAGGTCCTTTCTGTTTATGGAATAACAGTTTGTAAAAAGGGATTGAAAATAATCATAAAGTTATATTATCAGTTTAAATCCTATTGGTCAATTTTATGGATTTGAGTGGCTGTTTTCTTATTTTTCTTTATAAAAGATGTTTTTTATTAAAAAATAAGAAAATTTATCATTTGGTGATATACTCGAAAAGCAAGTGGTACAGGTTATTTTTTAGATGAAACATCTCAAGGTGCAAGCCAAGAATAAAGAATTCAAAAGGACATATGTATACAAAAAAATTTGAGCAAAAAGAGCCAAGGAAAAAAAAATTTTTAGGACAGCATTTTTTGCGTAAGCAGTCAGTTGTCGATAGCATGATTAGTGCTGTAAAGCTCGAAGAAAATCATGGAATTATTGAGATTGGTTGTGGTGATGGGTTTTTAACTAAAAGTCTATTGAAACAGACAAATGCACCAGTTCGTTGTTATGAAATTGATAAAGAATGGGGTAGTTTTGTTAAGAAAGAAGTGAATGATGAACGATTTAATCTTCTGCTTGAAAATGTTTTAGAAGCTGATTGGTCATTAATTGATTCAACTCGTCCATGGGTGATTCTTGCAAATTTACCGTATCAAATAACCTTTCCTATTTTGTTTAAAATTATTGAACATAAACATCTTTTTACTGAAGGTGTCGTGATGATTCAAGAAGAAGTTGCTCAAAAAATTGTATCAACTCATGGCCGTGGTTATGGTGTGACTCCACTGCGGATGCAGTATCATTTTGAAGAATTACGATTGTTAGACAAAGTTGAACCAGGTGCGTTTTTACCGCCGCCATCAATATTTTCACGTCTTCTGTACTTTAAACCGCGCAAAGAGATGCAAGTTATTCCAGACGAAGAAGGTTTTTGGAAGTTTCTAGGATACTGTTTTCGATCACCACGACAAAATTTCAGAAATAATATTAAAGGAACAAAGTATCCACTTTCACTTTTTTCTGAAAAAGAATTAAAGCTCCGTTCACAACAGATGTCTTGGGATGACTTTATGAGCTTGTGGAAGCGAATTATTGATTCTCCAGATATTACTTTAAAGTTTGAGTAGAAGGCTCTGAATATTGATGAGTTATGCATGAAGTATCGAAAGAAACAATTACATGTCATATTAAATGGGCTTCAATACGAAGCCCATTTAATATAGTCGTTATTTCAATTTTTTTTTATTGTTTTCTTCATGTTGTATAGCTTCTGGGAATTGTTGATTAAATTCTTCTTTGTATTTCTCAGATACGGCTTTCATCTCTGCATTAAAATCAGCTAATTCAGGATGAAGCTTTTCATGTAATTTACCTACCTCTGCCATGAAGGCTTCAGAATCTTTTTCAGGATCAAACTTTTGTGTGATATTTTCTAATGCATCTTGATACTCTTGTCCAAAAATAGACTTGCTATGATTGACTTGATGAAGAGTTTTTTCATATTTTTTAAAAAGATGTTTATATTCTTCTTGCAAATTTGGAATTAATTGGGCGTCTTTTTTCTGTATTTTTCTTATTTGTTCTTCACCCTTCTCTTTAAGTGTTCTACCAGCTGCTTGTATTGACTCAAGGCCTGAGTATGAGATTTTTTCATGTTTATCAATTGTTGAAGTTGGAGTTATGATAAGAGATTTACCATCTGTTGTAAGCTTAACAATGCTTGATGCATTCATATTAAGTAATTCTAAAATAGCCTTATCAATAACTAATGTTGTGCTGTTGCCATATTTGGCGAGTTTTTTTAACATAGATAACTCCTAGAGTTTGTTGTTGTTCGCAATCGGTATATATATAGTATATACAAAGTATACACGCAGGTAAGTTTTAGTCAATAACTGTTTGTTTTTTTTAACTTGAAAAGAAAAATATAGAGATTGGTCTGTTACGTTTAAGAACAAGATTCATTCTATTCAGTAGGCTGATTGAATGGAATTAATAACATCTAAAAAGAGATGTTATTAATTCCAGATGAAGAATTTTTTGGAAGTTTTTAGGAGTTTGCTTTCGATTACAGGACAGAATTTAAAAAACAAGATTAAAGGAACTAAGTATCCACTTTCACTTTTTTTTGAAAAAGAATTAAAGCTCCGTTCGCAACAGATGTCTTGGGATGACTTTATGAGCTTATGGAAGCGAATCATTTATGCTAATCAAGTTATTTTTTGTTTTAATTTTATCAAAAGGAGTTATTATTATTGAATCGTTTTGTATCATTCTGTATGATGGTAAGATAATATCTTATGGTTTTTATTGTTTTTTTTCATATTATCACGTAAAACAATCATAATTTTTAAAACTCAACAAAGCTAGGAAGCATATGAGATCAAAAAGTAATAGCATTACTTTTTTGCTTTGTATCTTTACAATTTCTACACTTCACCTCTTTGGAGCTAAACAGCATGATCTTCAATTTTCTGATACAGTAAGCCAACAATTACTAGATGCTATACATAAAGATGTAGATAATACTGAAGCTATAGAAAACCTTCTTACACATGGAGCTAACCCTAATGTACGAAACAAATCTGGCCAGACTCCTCTTCATCTTGCATTGATAGTGAGATTTGAGGTAATGATTCGTTCTCCGGATGAAGTAAATTCTGATATACAGAATGAACAATTGTCAGCTATGAATCGTGGAAATCATAATGCCGTAAAACTTCTCCTTGCAAGAGGAGCAAATCCTAATGTACAAGATAACCATGGATGGACTCCCCTTCACCTTGCAGTAGAAAATAGGTATAGTCAAAGTGTAATAACCCTTCTTGCCCATGGAGCCGATGCTAACAAAGAAGATAAACAAAAACAGGTTCCTCTTGATATTGCTAGAAAGAAAGGATATGCAGAGATTGAGGAAGCATTCAAAAGAGTTATGGTTGATATCAAGCCTGCAAAAAGATAACTTGTATTAAAACTTTGGCAGAATCCTCCGTCTCTTTCAAGGCAAGGGATGAATGCCCATCATTCTTACAGAAGCAACGGCTTAAAAGCCTTGTGAGAGTTCCTACGGCCTATTTTAATGCTTTGATATTATTAAAATAGACATTAAGTCCACTTTTCTGTCCATTCAAGAGGATCAACTGCTACGTTGTTGATCCGAACTTCCCAATGGAGGTGATAGCCGGTCGCATAGCCAGTTTTGCCCATGCGTCCGATTTTAACGCCTTTACCGATAACATCACCGACTTCAATATCTGCAAAATCATGAAGATGGTAATAGAGTGAGTGGACACCCATGCCATGTTCAAGAACGACCGTGTTTCCGCTCATGAGGTAACGATCTTTGATGATAACTTTTCCGCGTGCGCTTGCCCAGATAACACTTCGTGGGGTATGTACAATATCGACAGCTTTGTGTAAATATCGACCACGTTCTGGAGTTACGCGAATTTCACCGAATGGTGTTGAATAGCGAGTGACTTGGCAAGGAAGATCAAAAATACCTTTCCAAAGTTTTTCTGTTGGAGATTTTTCAAGCCATCGATGAAGGGCTGTTTTTAAAATACTGTTGCTGAGACTTACATCTTTTTCATCTTGAATTTTTTCTTGTGCAACTTTGAATCCTTTTTGTTTTGGGAATTCAACTGTGTTAACACTGATATTATTGTGCAAGGTGATCGACTTGCCTGTTGAATCGGTCAGCGTTGCAATAATTTGGTGCTCTTCACTGTCTTGATCGCATTCAATTGGAATGAAGCATTCATACATACTTCCATAAGGAGTTACTTTGCAGCAATTGTACTGCTTGCTTAAATAAGCAATGTTTGCGGATGATAATTCTTTGTTTGTATTAAAAGTGACTCGTGCTGTTCTTCCTTGGTTGATGTTGTATTTATCTTGTAAAAAACTTGCTTGTAGAATTTTATTATCAACAGTGAAAGGAATCTTTATTGATCTACTATTTTTATTGTATGTGCTATCGACCGCCTTTAATGCAAACGTATGCTTGCCATCTTCAAGAAGTGTCGTATCGATACTGAATAGATGTTCAACCTCTGACTTCCCGATAATTTTTTTTGATTCGATATCGCATGGTTTTCCATTAAGCTTTGCATCTAAAAATTTTATTGATGTTTTATTTTTAAGTGCAAGAGTGCAATTGATAGAATCAGCGTAAGCATGATTTTCGTCAAGTCCTTGTAGTTGTATTTGAGGCTCTTGATTGTGAGTAAAGTAGATGTATGTTTTTTTTAAACCGAATAAAAAACAGAGGGCTAAGGCAGAACGAATAATAATGCGAACATATGAGTAACTAATCATAAAAAAAACTTTCTTTAAATTCTATAGATGAAGTACCATTCGATACTTATTTAATATATCTATTTTTTTATATGAGTAAATAAAAAGGGAAAAGATGTTTTCAACAAAGCTTATTCTTTTTCAACTTTTTCTGCTTGGGAGCTTGCATCTTTTTCATCTTCAACGTAGGCAACAGAGAGAACTTCAGCGATAGTTGTTGTTCCGTCAATGATACATCGAATTCCATCCTCACTGAGTAACTTCATTCCTTGAGCCATAGCTTGTTGTTTAATGATACTTGCATCGACACGTTGTATGATGAGCTTTTTAATTTCGTCACTTATTTCCATAACTTCAAAAACAGCCATTCGTCCTTTGTATCCTGTGTTCAGGCATTCATCGCAATCGCCTGGTTCATAAAATGTGATACCTGTAGTCTGTTGGGGTGTTAAGCCGATGCGTGCAAGCATAGCAGCATCAGGTTTGTATGCTTTTTTACAGATGTTACATAATTTTCTAATGAGTCGTTGAGAGATGACCAAGACGAGTGATGATGCTATGAGAAACGGTTCAATACCCATGTCGATAAGGCGAGTAATTGTTGCAGGTGCGCTGTTAGTATGAATAGTGCTGAGTACTAAGTGGCCAGTTAATGCTGCTTGTGTTGCAATTTGTGCTGTCTCGCCATCACGAATTTCACCAATTAAAACAACGTCAGGATCTTGCCGCAAAATTGAGCGTAATGCACTAGCAAAGGTAAGGCCAACTTTTTCATTAACTTGTACCTGGCTAATGCCTGTAATGGTATATTCGACAGGATCTTCAACGGTGATTAAGTTAACATCTGGTTGATTAAGTCGATTTAAGATAGCATACAAACTACTTGTTTTTCCTGATCCAGTTGGGCCACTCACTAAAATAATTCCGTTCGGTCGTTCAATGTTTCGAATAAGTGTTTCGTAATTATATTCACTGAGGTTGAGCTTTTCAAGCTCAGAAGCATTTTTTGATTTATCTAAAATACGCATAACAACGCGTTCACCAAAGTTGCAGGGTAAAACTGAAATACGAAGATCAATAGCCTTATCTGCAATTTTAATTTGAATGCGACCATCCTGAGGTTTTCTTTTTTCAGCAATATTTAAATTTGCCATAATTTTTATACGAGAGACAATCGCACCTTGGTACCGTTTTGGTGGCAACAGTTTTTGATACATAATCCCATCAATGCGGTATCGTATGCGTAGTTCTTTTTCAAATGGTTCAATGTGAATATCAGAGGCATCCTCTTTAACCGCTTGAAAAATCGTATGGTTAACAAGTTTAACGATAGGTGCATCATTAGCCATTTCCATGATATCTTTGCCTTCAATTGAATGAAGGTCGAATTCGTCATCATCATCTTCTTTGAGCTCTTCCATCATCTCCTTGCTGCCTTCAAGCGGATAATATTTGTTGATGGCATCCATGATGATGTCATCTTTGGCAACAGCAGTTTTTACTTGCGAACCAAGGAGTAGCGTTACATCATCAAAAAGTTGAACATTGCGTGGATCAGCAGTGATGATCGTAACATTCCCTTCATAAAAAATAGGAATAATGCTGTTTTGACGTAAGAATCGTAGAGGAAATTTGTTTAAAAGACTTAAATCAGCCATCTGCTCTGTTATTTTTTCAACATATGGAAGATTTGATTGTTTGGCTAAAGCTTGTGCAAAAGATGTTTTATTAATTAATCCCTTTTCAAGAAGAATCTCACCAATTTTTTCCGGATGCACGTTGTTAGCAGCAATTTCTGTATCAACTGTTTTTTGGTCAATGCTGTTGAGTGAAACTAAAATATCACCAATAAACTTTTTAACCATGAAATCCTCTTGATAACAGAATAAATATAAAAGTTTCTCTTTATAAAAAACGTACAAAAAATGTTAACATAAACGGGAGAATTGGGCAATAGATTTAGATTTTTGTAAGTGATTTTATCTGAATTATTTGTGTAGGTAAAGATTTTTTAATTTTTGACTTTAGATATGCAAATCTTTTCATCATCTACATATCAAGTTATTAAGTTGCTAATAATTAGTGCTTTTTTCTGCATAGGAATTGTATTAAATTGTAATGATCTTTTACAGGATGGAAAAGACATAGAGATTGGCGCTAATTCTTTAGAAGATTCAATTGCATGTGGAGTGAACTCTGTTGAGTACTTCATAAGCTCTTCCCATTGATCAACAATAAGGTTAAGAGCAGTAGATGCAGAGGTTTTTGCAAGCCAGTGGAAAGTATTAAAACTATTTTTTGAAGTTGGTGTAAAGTTGTATGAACCATGCCCACAAACAATACGTTTTCCGTCATTGATGAGTATCATTTTTGCATGGTTTTTGAGTATGCCTTTATTTTTATAAATAAAGACTTCAGCTCCTGCTTGAGATAATTGAGATAATTGTTTGGATGTTGATTGCTCGCTTGCTTTTCGACTGAGTCCGTATTGATCCATTACTATAAAAACTTTTACTTTTTTTTTCAGTGCGCACACTAATGCATCAGTAACGAGTGGAACATCAAAAGCATAGGTAATAATAGTAATTTCACCATCTTGTTTTGTTTTATTAATTCGTTTAACAATTGTGTCAATAATATCATCTGTCGGGCTAAACTGTGTGACATGCCCTTTTTTTGGAGTATTGTTTACAGGGTTTGGAATGATTGGTTTAATAGTGGGAGTTCTGATATCAGTAGCATTTGGATTCATCTGTTCTGCATCTTTTGCTGCAATAAAAAGAAGTCTTTTGTGTTGTTTAAAGTCTTTTTTGGATAATTTAGTAAGCATAAATTGTTCAAAGTTTTTATTTTTTTCTGTACCTATTATTGTAAAGTTAGCACTTCCTGAAGCGAGTCTATATAAAGGACGATTTTTTGAACTAGTATATTTCCATACAATATATTTAGAATGACTAAGATGAAGAGGGGTATCACCTTTAAATTTATCAAAAAAATTTGATTGATATACATACACAGGAATATTAACTTCCTTTATGATTTCTAAAACTTTTTTATTTGCCCACCATTGAGACATTTTATCTATTAAAATAACAATGGTCGCTTTCTCTCCCAATTTTTTTTTTTAGATTAACAAGTGCTTGAGCAAGTTTTCCATTAGTGAAAAAGAAGCTATTAACATAGATTTCAACCGAATTGTTTTGTAAATTCTCTTTGTTTTTAAGTATTTCACTTAGAGACTCAATAAGGTCATGTGAAATAGTTGTTCCAAAAATAGCTTTTTGTGGAGTTTTGTGAAAAATAGTTCGTGATGGAGGTGGAGTGCTTGGCATGGAAGAAGAACTTGAAGAAGATGAGCTCTTATTCTTTTTATTGCTCGGCTCTGCTAAGTCAAACATTTCATATATTGTAGTTTGTCATTTTCTTTTTTTTGAATTTTCAGACAATACAGCGTTTACAGAAAATACATGTAAAAAAAAGATAAAAAAAAGAAAGAAATTTTTCATTTATTCTCCAAGTCACCGTAGATTAAATATAATTTTAATTATTATTACTAATAGTAACTGTAGTGTAGGTAAAAGTATAGGAAAAAGTAAATACACTAATATTTTCATAAATATTAGTGTATAAAATATAAATAGCTTTTCATTTTTGTCATTTTCTTGCATTTTTGAATGTACAAGATTATATGAAATTCAAAATAAGAAAGGATTAGTATGATTATATCAGAACTTATTCGTTATGCACGACGATATACAAGTCATATTGTATGTGGCCTTGTTTCGTCTGCCTTGCTTGGCGTCTCAGCAGCATTGCCCAGTTACCTTGTCAAACATGTAGTGGATGATTTATTGGTAGCACGTAATAGTTTAATGTTGGCATATATATCAGCTCTTTTTTTATTTCTTTTCTTAGCCAAAGCATTTTTTATGTATTGGTCGCAATGGTATATGCAGAGGGTTGCTATAGCTATTACGTGTGATATTCGAGAAGAACTTTTTTCTGCCATGACTAAGGTCTCTTCTGAACGTTTGCAGCTGATGTCACGTGAATCAATCAAAACACATTTTTTGCATGATGTTAATCAGTTATATAATGGTATTACTGTTTTTATGAAGATGGGCATGCGGAGCATCTGCGAGTTTTTTTTTGCTTTTGTTGATAGCACTGTATCAAAATTTTTTTCTAACGCTCGCTGCAATGGCTGTTCTTCCGGTGTTAGCATGGTTTATGCAGAAAAATACTATTTGGCTTCGTCGTTGTGCTAAAAAAGCTCAAGAAGCTATCGAGATATTAAGTATTCAATTCCAAGAAGTTTTAGGGGGCATTTCTGAAGTTAAAATGTAT
>JAESUJ010000051.1 GCA_016763165.1 Candidatus Babeliales bacterium | reverse complement strand
TGATTTATGATTACCTAAAAGAATAAGCGAGTTAGACCGCTCTTCAGCAATAATTTTTGTTGAAGAGGAAAAATATTCAACTGATCCTTCAGTCTTTTTTCCCAACAGTCGAGCTAAAGGGCTTGTTTCTGGAGAATTAATCAGACGCTCCATCAAAAATTTCACTTCAAGTGCATTAGCTTTTTGCAGTCGACGAACTACAACTGTTTCCTGAAGCCCTGACTGATCAAGCTCTTGAATTACTTTCATACCAGCCTTAATATTTAACGATTTATCGGTAATAATAAACCCATTAATATTTGACTGAGCAATCAATCGACTATCAGGTCCCAGCATTGATGCTAATAAATTTGCAACTTCTGCAACTGCAATGTTTTGTAAGAAAGCAATATGTCGAATTGTTATGTCGCTGTCTGGAAGCTGATCAAGAGGCGTTCCTATGTACGAAGGCAACGGCTCGATATTTTTACCCGCACGAGGAATAATTTTATGTACGTTCGCTTTATTTCCTTCAGGCCCAACTTCAATAATGCTAAAACCATGCATTTCTAACATAGTTAAAAAGACTTGCCATGCACCATCGAGCGTTAGAGGCTCGCGAATTGCGACCGATATTTCAACAGCTTCAGTCGCCTTATCCGGAATAAGATTCAATTTTCGAAGACCTGCAATATAATTAATAAAACTAGAAAGCTTTATTTTTTCAAAATCTAGACTAATAGCTTCTTCTTGCAATGTAGTAACAACATTTTTTATCTTATTTGATGACTTTTTTATCTTGTTTAATACCTTTTTTTTACCTTTGCGTAATACTTTTTTTATACGCCCTTCTTTTTTTGCTTTTATAACTTGTTGTTTCTCTTCTTTTTTAATAACTTTATCAAAAAATTCAGTTGATTTTACCTCATTCAAAATCTCACGCTGCTTACGTGCTTCTTCTTCAGCAACAGCATCTATCTTTATTTCTATTGCTTCACCTACTGTTTTACGACCTGACAATCGTTTTTTTTGAGGTTGCAAAACTTTTCTTACTCTACGTCCTGCTTTGTTTATGTTTGACCTTGCAGAAGTAGAAAAACGACCTCTATTGCGCGAAGATGAACGAGCAATAGAACTTATATTGTCTGGTGCCAACTCAGCAGCAATCAACAAGCCTTGCAAGCTACACATAAAAATAAAAAATGTTAATAATCGTATCTTATGCATCATCATCCTATCGTACATACGTATGCGGAGATCGCTTATGCATGTTATCAACCAATCGCTTACGAATTTTCATCACTGTATCATAATAATCAGATGAGTCTTCATCTTCAATCATAGCCTTCTGATGCAACCGCTCTCGCCGAATATTTGGTTTATTGAAAGCAGCAGGAATTATTCTATCTTGTGAAACATCATCACTACCACTTTTTTTCATTTCACCATTTGCCCGTCTTTGAGAAACTACACCTCCTAGTGAAATGAGAGCATCTGACATAATTTTTTTTATATTATATGTAATTATCACTTCCTGATCTTTTCTTTGTAGCTTCACTGCAATTGTTCCACCCTCTTTAGTTGCCACTATTTCTTCATACGCTTTCAGTATTTTGCCCTGATCCGTAAACATAATATCGTTAATGCTCGTAATAAGATCTCGTGCATTTAACCCAAAAGCTTGTAATGCTTTAATTTTTTTTGCTTCTTCGCATTGAATTCCAACAAATCCTTCAATAGTTGTTACCGGAACGAAGCCAAACATTTCTATAAATGTTCCTAAACTTGGTATTTTTTTAACAAACTGCTCTGAATCAATTTGAAACTCACTCTCTCCTGCAGAGATGATAATTTTTTTCCATTCCCCTGCTGGTTCTTCAGGAGTCAGAATGGACTCATCTTCTTTTCTCAGAAAAAATGTTTCTTGTTGTCCATTTGAACGAAATAAAATTATTTTATTTTTCATAATCTTTGCAAGAAATGCATCCTTCACCTGATCTCCAACATAAAGAACACGCTCTTTTAACGTTTCATCTGAAATGATAGCAATACTATTGTCTATGTCAGATGCTAAAACAATGCCATTTAAAATAATTGATAAAGCTGGCAACATTTCAGTTGTTTTTTGCTCTGATGGAATATTAATTGCGCCCCATTGAAATGTTGGCATTGTTTGAATTTGGTTTTGAGCCCTTAATGAAGGCTCTATCGGACTGAACGTTTCAAAAAGATCATTTTGAAATATAAATTCTTGAACAATAACGGGACGCTTTGCCGCACTACTTAAAGTTTCTACTGTTATTTCTGTTTTCAAAAGGCCACGAGGAGGAACTTGTAATAATAGAAAGTACAATGCTGAAACAGTAACTGCAATCATTGTTAATAAACTATTCAGTACTTGCAATTGCTGTATCATAATCAACGAACTCCGGCTTGTTTAAGCATTGTATTTTTAATAATGAAAGATATTTCTTGTAAATTCATTACCTTGCATCTTATTTAATGAACCGGAATTTGGTCAATAATCTGCATAATTATATCATCAACCTTAACGCCATCAGCATCTGCCTCATATGTTAATAAAACACGATGTCGTAAAATATCACCCACTATTGTCTTTAAATCATCAGGAATAACAAAGTGACGACCTTTCAAAAAAGCATATCCTCGCGATGCTTGCAACAGAGCAATTGCTGCTCGAGGAGAGGCTCCATAGGCAATATATTGCTTCAATGACAAGCCATGTTCTTCTGGATATCGCGTTGCACGAACAAGAGCAAGTAGATAATCTATAACGTTTTCATCAACATAAATTTGCTGTACTATTTTTTGTGCCTGCATGATTTCAGAACTACTTAAAACTTTTTGTGTTACATGAGGAGAATCAAGGCGAAGCAAAACTTCTCTTTCTTCTTCCAGAGATGGATAATCAAGTAAAACTTTAAACATAAATCGATCAACCTGTGCTTCAGGAAGTCGATAGGTCCCCTCTTGATCAATAGGATTTTGAGTTGCCAAAACTAAAAATGGCTTTTCAAGAAGATGGCTTGTATCTCCAATCGTTACTTGATGCTCTTGCATCGCTTCAAGCAGAGCAGATTGTACTTTTGCAGGAGCACGATTGATCTCATCAGCGATGATAAGATTTGCAAAAATTGGTCCTTTTTTTGTTTGAAACAGCTGCGTTTGAGGATTATACAGAAGTGTTCCAATAACATCTGCTGGCAACAAATCTGGCGTGAACTGAATACGACTAAAACAGACACCCAGAGCTTGCGCTAAAGTTTTTACCAATGTAGTTTTTGCTAGACCAGGAACACCTTCAAGTAAAATATGCCCATTACATAACAAACCAACAAGGAGACGATCTATAATATGATCTTGACCAACAATTGTTTTTTTTACTTCTTGTTTGAGAACGCCCCAGCGAGCAGTCTCTTCTTTTATGCGATCAATAACATCTGCAGCTACCTGCTTAATCATGAGCAAACTCCTTTATGCCATATGATTGCACTATTTTTAATTCATAACAGAGATAATTTGTTAATTTAACTTCGCACCTGGAAGCTTACTTAAACTTAAACCAAATCGATTCCACCGCACATACCGCTTCCAAAATGTAAATGGATGCTTAATTAATTCAAAAAGCCACCATGATTCTTCACTATCAACTGAGTAAACAACAAAACTTGCACGGCCATCAATAATTGACTCATCCAAGAAAAGCCAACGTCGAGAATCATCGCTATGACGACGATTATCTCCCATTGCCCAGTACTTTCCTTTTGGAAGTTTTATAGGACCAAACGTATCAAGTTCAGTTGTATCTGTTGGCTGTTTGAGCCAAGGCATACCTGTTTGAGGATGTAAAAAAATATCATTTTGTTCCATGTAATAAAATGGCTGATCTTTAAAAGATTCATTTTCATCATACGAATAAAATACAAGCTTTTCTGATTTTTCAAATAAGCCTGGTAATCCAAACGAACTAAAAAAACCTTGCGGCAAGAAGCCAGTTGATTTCTTTAATGCAAGGAGTGGATATGGGTTAACGTATTGGGATTCATCAAGCTTTTCCCCGTTGATATAGACAGTTGCGCGACCATCCTCAACCTTGCCTTCAATCGTATCTCCTGGCAATGCTATAGCTCTCTTAACCCAGCTGTCAGGGCCATGTTTTAATCCTAAAAACGGCAAACCTATGCCTATATATTTTTGCCACACTTTTCCAAACGATGAAGACTCGTCATATTTGAAAGTAGGATCAGATAAGATAATCATGTCGCCACGTTTTACTTTTTGACCAAATCGATACGAAAATTTATTACCCCATACACGATCACCAACCAGAATAGTTCGTTCAGCACTTCCTGACGGAACATGGTACAGACCAAAAACAAAATTTCTAAAAAACAGTGCGAATGCTCCAGCAACTACAAGCGCTTCAACCCACTGCCTTACAATGTTTTTTGATGACTCATTGAGAAGTACATACAAACCCTTCAGCTCTCTGTACAAGTGCTTTGTTTCCGCTGAATACGCACGGCTCTGTATTAACTCTGTAAGCTGATCTGCGCGCTGCATGTTATGCTCAAAGTCACCAGCTTCTTTGTAATAACCTCGTTCATTCCAATTGCGAATTATCCCTGTAAAATAGGATCTTTTTTCTTGATACCGACGAGCGAAAAAACTATACCACTTGCCCCATAAAGCACTCCACATACATACCCCTTTAGCCTGAAATATTTTTTAAATTTAAACTTTTTTTAAATACGTACACTCTTCTATTTTTCGTTATAATACTTTTGTGATAGAATACTGAAAAGAAAAAGCGATTGCAACTACTTTTTCTTTTTTTGACAAAGCTGCCATATCCCCATTCACGCATGCATTCAATGAAATACGGAACTCCTTGAATTAGATATTCTATTTGTATAAAATATGAGTAAAATAATTATTAATAAATCATAGAATAACCTTTTGAAAGTCATACATGTTATCCAGAAATAAACAGCTTTTAAATGTACAAAAAAATATGCAGAACTGTACCCAATGCCCTCTTGCAACATGTGGACGTACAAATGTTGTTCACGGAGAAGGTGATATTAATCCAGATTTTTTTTTAATTGGAGAAGCTCCTGGAGCAGCAGAAGAAATAGAAGGCCGTCCATTTGTTGGACGATCGGGGCAATTGTTGCGCGCAATACTTTTAAAGCTACTACCTCCTGAAACAACTTATTACATAAGCAATACTGTAAAATGCCGTCCTCCTAAAAATCGTAATCCGACACGGAAAGAAAAGACCATTTGTACAATGCTTGGCATTTTTAAAGAGATTGAGATAGTTAACCCTCGCATTATTATTACCGTTGGAGCTGTAGCACTTTCAACTGTCCTTCCTTCAGCTCCCCCTCTTTTAAAAGCTCGAGAAATTATGCATCTTTACAAGGGTTTCCCTTTGATTCCAGCACTTCATCCAGCCTACTGCCTACGATTTCCCTCTAAAAAAAAAGAGCTCGAACAGGACATTCTTTTTGCTCTGAAAAGCTTACAAGAGATGAAATCAGAATAATTATTCTATTTGTAGTAGAAAAACAAGCACTCGGAATATATTTACAATCTGAAAACCACAATTGTTGATAACCTGTTGATAACCTGTTGATAACTTGTGGATAACTTGTGGATAACTCCGCAACAAACTCACACTTTTCATTAGAAACACTGATTCAGTCGACACAAAGTGCCATTGTGGATAACTTTTTTCTCAAAAAGGTCGATCTAGACGGGCTAAAGTGGATATTTAGTTTAGTTCAAAAAAAGTTATCCACAAGTTATCAACAGGTTATCAACAATTTGAAACAAGCAAAAACATTGGATTCAACAGTGTTTCTTTGCTGTTTTGACAAAGTTATCAACAAAAAAACGGCTGCTTATTATTATTATATATATATATATATTATAAATAATATTAATAATAAGCGCGATCGCTATGCGCGTATACGTGAACACGTCCAAAAGGCAAGTAATTTCTCTTCTAAGAAAAACCTGTTTTTAAAATTGCAAAATAGAAAAGAACTCTCTTTTTGTTACTAGTTGTGTTATATTTTCAAAAAACGTCAATGTCGTATAATATTTTTTGTTATACGACACCACCTGCTATCTTTGTAGAAATTCTTTTACAAAAAGCAAACGTATAAAACCCTGACTTTTGCTTGTTTATGAAAGTTTTTTTAAAACTACTTCACTTTTTTTATTTTTTCGTTAAGCTAATTGGTATCTTAAATTACAAGCAGTTCTTCTTTGTGTTGTACATCAGCAATGCTATTTTAAATATGGGTATAAAAAGTGAATCTTTCTGAAGTAATCGACTCGTTAGTAAAAGAACGATCTCTTGATCGAGAAAAAATAATTCAAATCGTATGCGATGGCATTCGTTCAGCTTATGACAAACGATTTCCTGATTATAAATTTATCGTTGAATACGGTAGGTCAGGGAATTTAGATGTTTTTGCCGAAAAGCAAGCAGTTGAATCAGTTGTTGATGATGTTGAAGAAATATCTCTGAGAAAGGCTCGTTTGATAAACTCCAAGGTAGTTTTGGGCGACGCTGTCAATGTTCCCTTTGATGGAAAAATTGGTCGCATTGAGATACTTGCAGCACGTCAAACTATTGCTTTATGTATTCGAGAGCTCGAGCAGAGCGCTGTTTATGAAGAATTCAAGGATAGACAAGGAACTATTATAAGTGGTTCTGTGCATAAAAAAGAACGTGCAGGGTATTCGATTATTATTGGCGAATACAGTGGCTTACTGCCGCAGTCATCTGTGATACCTGAAGAAAAAATTAGAATTGGGTCTCCTATCCGTGTTTTGTTAAAAGATGTTTTACCTCTGTCTCAGGGCGGGTATCAACTTATTTTAGATCGCGTTTCTCCCGATTTTGTAAAGAATTTGATACACTTAGAAATCCCTGAAGTTTTTGAGGGAATCGTTGAAATTAAAAACATTGTACGTATTCCTGGATATAAAACAAAAGTAGTGGTTACTTCTCACAATAAAGAAATTGACCCTGTGGGAACTTGTGTAGGAATCGGCGGAGCTCGTATTAAACCTATTTTGAAAGAGCTTGGCAGTGAAAAAGTTGACTTAATTCCATGGAGCGAAAATCTTGAGCTTCTTGTTAAATTAAGTTTGAAACCTGCAGAAATTGATCGAGTTGAAGTTATTGATGAAAGAAAAGCAATCGTCTGGCTTGCACGTGATCAGCGGTCATTTGCAATAGGAAAAATGGGACAAAATATAGCTCTTGCTTCTCGACTAACCGGTGTTGATGTGCAGTTGCAAGAAGTTGTTTTGCCTGAGGATCACATTGTCCTGGAAGATATTATTACGGAACAGAGAGATCCTGTTGGTGATGATGAAGACGAATAGGTGAAAGAATAAAAAAGTGTGTGAGTGCTGTAATCACACTCAGTAAAATTATTATGCATTAAGGTCAAAGTACATGCGAATATACGAATTTGCGAAACAAAAAAATGTTTCAAGTAAAGATGTAGTACAACTTTTAGAAAAGCATGATTTTTCGGTAACAAGTCATATGTCTGTTCTTACAGATGACATGAGGAAGTTCCTTGATAAACGCTTTGATCCTGGTACAAAAGTAAAAAAAAAGGATGACAAAGAGAAAGAGCAAAAGGCATCAATTACAAAGACTAAGCAGAGCGCAAAAGTTATAAAAATGCCAAGTAGTGAAAAAAAGATAATTCAAAAGACTTTTTTATCTTCTAAAGCTGAACATAAAAAAGATAATATAATTAAAAAACCGAATAAAAATGCGGAGGCCCCTTTGAGTTCCATAGCAACACAAGATCGCAAACTATCTACTAAAGATGTTTTTGCAACAGATAATCCTGATATTTTAAACCTGTTAGATAGCGCAAAAAGTTTTGGTGCCACTCAAGCAGGAGGAGCTAAGTCTGGAAAGTCTGGCAGATCTTCAGGGCATGGAAGATCGTCTGGGGGAGAACGTACAGGAAGACGTCGGTCACGAAAAAGTTATCAGCGGAAGCAAGAGCGAGCTCAGCGTGAAGCTGCAAAACTACCTCGTGTTGTAACTGAAATTAAATTACATGGCGATCTGATTTTAGAAGATGCTGCTTGGTCACTTGGAAAACAACCAGCAGAGCTTATTGTGTCCTTGCTTAAAAAAGGCATGGCATGTACAAGAAATCATCTTCTTCCGGTTGAAACAATCAGTGACTTAGCTCATCAATACGGCATTAAAGTTATTCATGAAGTAACGTCATTAGAAGAATTAAGCCATGTGAGCCAGACTGTTAAGCAAAAAGGTGAAGATCGATGGCCTATCGTTGTTGTGGTTGGTCACGTTGATCATGGTAAAACAACTTTCTTAGATCATATACGAAAAGAGAATGTTGCTTCAAAAGAAAAGGGTGGTATCACTCAGCATATTGGAGCATATGAAGTTGAATCAACACATGGTAAGATGGTTTTTCTAGATACGCCTGGTCACGAAGCATTTTCTTTTTTACGTGCTCGTGGT
>JAESUJ010000050.1 GCA_016763165.1 Candidatus Babeliales bacterium | reverse complement strand
TCAATAGACGATCAATATCAGTAATCGCCCCTTTGTAAACAATATCTTCATGGAGTGCGAGTAAAAGAGTCTTGATATTCTCTTGTCGTGAAAACTTGTGACAAAAAAAGGCTCCTATGACTTGCTCAACCATATGTTTTGGATAGAAAGAAGCATCTGAAACAGTTTCTACTATTTCATCAATCTCTTCTTCTTTCTCTTCTTCTTTGCTTAACTCTACACTTACTTTTTTATGAATATTGGTCTTTTGTTCAAGCGCTTTTACAATGTTAACAAAAAGAGACTCAAGATTTTTTTTCAAATTTCTCTTAAATTTTTTGTCATGAGATCGTTCTGTGATTTTCTCTATAAAAGTATCAGCATTGATATTCATTTTTTTCAAATGAGCATTGAGCCCACGTTCTTTAAAGATTATAGCGAATTCTGTTAGTGGCACTTTTCTTTTTTGAGCGGTCTGCTTTTTGGCAGGTTTTTTATCGACTGTAAGCCAGCCTCTTACGCCATAAACAAAGTTGAAAAGTGTGGCAACATCTTCTTCCTCAAAATAATTGCCTATGTTGGTTAATCCAGCGCCTTCTGTAGTCAGTTGTCCTGCAGGTGAAGGGAAGAGTTTTAACGCAATTTCCATGATAGGATCGTTATCAAGTGCTCTGTCTTTCACGTACATCCTTTTTCCATCTTTATCTTCAGGTCCAGGAATAACATTGTAAAATCTCAAGTTTTCAATAAAACCGGATGAAAGTGCCATTGATCCAAGCATCGGTGCATACATTTCAAATTTTGGTTTAAAGCAGGCTCCAACATCTTTGAAGGCGACTGCAGGCATTCCGAGTCCTACAAGCGAGTGAGTAGGTATCAGAATTATTGACCAGATAATAAAGATTGAATAACGTAACGATTTCATTTGATAGCCCCTTTTTATAATATTTATGTTCAAACATATATTTTATAATAGCAGGGCGCTTAACTTTTATTCAATATTTTTTATGACTTCTCTTTTAAAGGATTGACAGTCACGCGACATTGAAAAACAGGGATGAATGTTGTTGATGATTAATAATTCAGCGAAGCGGTGCCATTTTGGAAGATCGCTCACGTGCTACAGGAAGTTTTTTGAGAGAATTGTTTGTAGATGACTGAGGAGTGCTTTTTTAGAATTGATCTGTTTGATTGTCGTTGTGACGGGTGAAATTATAGAAGGGTGGTTGATTTCTAAGAATCTTGGTAGGTTGCCTTCTTAGATATCAACTGACAGGAAGCGTTATTCCTGTCAGTTGATATAATTCTTCTCTCTAAAAACATGTGTTGCTACCAGATTATAACTTCTACTTTAGCAGATAGAATCGGTGCTCAAGAGTTTTTAGAGAAGATTTCTTTTAAAAGCAACCGGTAGAGAGGTTTATTAAAACAGATGCCGAAGAGACAAAAAATGTTCTTTTGCATAGTTTCCTCTACTCTGCTTTATTGAGCAGCTTTACGAGCTTTCTTAGCTGCAATAGCTTCTTTTTGGACTTTAGTCAATACTCGTTCTTTAATACGAGCAGACTTGCCAATTCGTGTACGGATGTAGTATAATTTTGCGCGACGAACTCGACCCTGTTTAATAAGCTTAATAGATTGAATAACAGGAGAATGAAGAGGGTAGATTCTTTCTACGCCGATATTGTTTGCGCCAAATTTTCTTATGGTGAATGTACTAGAAATACCGTGATTATGCATTCCGATAACATACCCAGTGAACAACTGTACGCGTTCTTTGGCACCTTCTTTAACAATTTGTGATACTTCGATGGTGTCACCAACTGCAAATTCAGGAAAATTACGATCGATTACGCCATGAGACATGATAGTCTCTTTAGTTACATGATTTGCTTGCATTGTGCATCCTCATTAAGGTCAAAATTTTACTATTATAATAAATGAAATTACTTGTTAATTTGTATGAGGATAACAGAAATAAGCTTTGTTAGCAAGTCATTTTTTGATGAGCGGAGCTGTTGGAAGATCGAAAAAAAAGAGGTAGCTGAGTAATCAGCTACCTCTTGAACTGAATGCTTTATTTTAGCATTTACATTCTTTTTTGCTCATGCCACAAGCTTTACATTTCTGACATTTTTTGTTGTTTTTTTTAGATTCGGATGATTTTTTTCCTTTGCTGCACTTTTTGCTATCTTTTCCGTAACAACCTGTAAAAGATCCGCCAATTAATGCTGCACATGCAAGAGCAAGTATATTTTTCAAAAACATTTTTCTCTCCTTTTTATTGAAAATGACTCTAACAATCGTAATTATAGTGTAAGAAAATGTTCTATTTGAAAGCAAGTTTTTTTAGAAGTAAGCAAGGGGGCAACTTTAAAGTTACCCCCTTGCTTACTTGATTTTTTACAAACTTCTATTCAAAGTCTGTATCAATAGGTTCTTGTTCGTTCTTGCTGTTTTCTGATTGATTACCATCAGATTTTTCTTCTTGTTCTCCTGCTGCATTACCATTTTCTTCAGATGGCTTTTCTGTGCTATACATCATTTCTGCAAGCTTGTGAGAAGACTTGATCAATTCATCGTATGCTTTTTGTAGCTCTTCAGCATTTTCTTCATGCTCTTTAAGAGCTGCTTTTGATGCTTCGATTGATTTTTCTATGTTATTTACTTCTACAATCGGAAGTTTCTCTTTGTTTTCAGAGAGATTCTTTTCAATTGTGATGATGAGGCCGTCAAGTTGATTTTTTTTATCAATAGCTTCACGTTTCTTTTTGTCTTCATCTTCGTGTTGAGCAGCTTCTTGTATTCGTTGATCGATCTCTTCTTTTGAAAGGCCAGATGCATTGCTCAACGTTACTTTTTGTTCTTTTCCGGTTCCCTTATCTTTTGCTGTGACATGAACTATGCCATTTGCATCGATATCGAAGATAACTTCAATTTGAGGAACGCCGCGTGCTGCTGATTGGATGCCTTCGAGACGGAAGCGACCAAGTGTTTTATTGTCAGGTGCAAATTCTCGTTCACCTTGAACAACATGAATGTCAACGGATGTTTGGTTATCTTCTGCGGTTGAAAAGACTTGAGATTTTCTTGTTGGGATTGTTGTGTTTCGATCGATCAGTTTTGTTGCAACATTGCCGACTGTTTCGATACCAAGAGAGAGTGGAGTTACATCAAGAAGAAGAACATCATTAACATCTCCAGCAAGTACGCCACCTTGAATTGCTGCACCAATTGAAACAACTTCATCAGGATTCACAGATTTGTTTGGTTCTTTGCTGAAAAATTCTTTAACCATCGCTTGTACTTTAGGAATTCGTGTTGATCCACCAACGAGAATAACTTCATCAATATCTTTTGCTTCGATATTAGAATCTTGGAGCGCTTTTTTGCATGGAACAAAAAGTTTGTCGAATATGCTGTCGCATAATGCCTCGAACTTGGTACGAGTAATTTTGATAACT
>JAESUJ010000049.1 GCA_016763165.1 Candidatus Babeliales bacterium | reverse complement strand
TTCCATGGGTAAGCATCAGTATAACAATGTTCTGTGCATGGCTTATCTTATTGATGAGCAAAAATCAAATCGCACTACAGAACATGTTTGTTTTAAGCGTGAGTCTTAGCTACGGATTAAATGTCCTTGCTTGTGCACATTTAAAAACAATATCTAATGCAAAAAGAATATTTCTTTGCATCCCTGCAGCTCTTAGCTGCTTATACCTTCTCTGTCTGAGCTTTTACTACGTCAGTCAATCAGGTGTGAGCTTTGCATTTATTTCTCTCTACTTATTTGGCGTCATTGTTTACCTTGGTAATAAATATGTATCAACAGAACAGAAGCCGGCTGTTAAATAACAGATGAAAAGCTAAGGGAGTTTACAGATGCATAACGAAACTAATAGACAACTCATGATGGTCATTTTTGACGGGATTGATAATTCCGTCTTTAAAAGCCAAGTTCTAACACCATTACTCAATAGAATTGAAGAGCAAAAAAATCTTGAAGTTACTCTTGTTAGCTTTGAAAGAAAAGAATACTCTTCCAAAGAACTGATGCGAATTATTCCATCTCATGATAAATTACATGTTATCCTCTGCCCGAGAACTCCTTTTGCAGGAAGTTTTGGACTTTTCATCGCTGGTTATTATTTTAAAAGAATTATTAGATCAATTCCTCTTGAGAAAATTATTGCAAGGGGACCTCTTGCTGGGTGGGTTGTTTTAGAATTTATAAAAAATTTATACAAAAACAACGAACAACAAGAATTAATCGATATAACCATTCAAGCACGTGGACTTGCTGCAGAAGAATATCGCTTAGCCTGCGAACAGGGCAGAATAAGCTGGTACCATAGATTATTTAAAACATGGTATTACAGAACACTTCAAAATATAGAATACGATGTCTATCGAAATGATCGATTTAAAAGAAAATATACTTCAATTGAGATAGAAACAGTCAGCGAATCTCTTAAAAAATATTTAATTGAAGCGTACGAAGCAGCTGCAGACAAAGTCTTTATAGCAAAAAAAGATCTTATTATACCAATCAATCAAGAAAAAATTGACTCTTGGCGCAATAAAATACGATCCAACGTATCTATTCCAGCATCAGCTGTAGTTTATTGCTATAGCGGATCAGCAAAACCATGGCAATGCATTGAAGAAACAGTAGAATTAATGAAAGAAAAGATGTTATCAGACAAGAATGTCTGGGGACTGCTCTTGCTGCCAAAAAAAGATCATCTCTACATAGAACAATTACTCGATAAACATTGCATTAATCAAAACCAAATCATTCTTCGATCAGTAGAAAACTCTCATCTTTTACAATATCTTTCAGCAGCTGATTACGGTATTCTCTTACGTAAGAAAGATATTGTCAATGCTGTCTCGCGACCAACAAAGCTTCTTGAATACAACGCAGTCGGCCTTAAAATCATTCACAATGATACAATCGACTATCTCAAAAACAACTAATCCTTATATTCCCTTTTTGTCAAAACAAAGTTGTTAACAGTTATACATATGTTTTCTATATGGCAATATATATATGACCCCACTCACCCCTTTCCTTTCTAATTGACTATTTGAGATAAATACATGTAGAATCAGTAAAAAGAGAGTTTAAATTTCTATATGTTTTATATGAAAATAAATCACAAAGGAGAGAGTCATGCAAAAAAAACTGTTTCGAATAATTTCTTATAAAGTAGCAGCACTATTTTTATTACATTTTTCTACGACAACCAATCTATTAGGATACAAACAAATTCATTCATCAAGCAGCGCATCACTCATGCAAATACTTAAAAAAGCTTCTCCTGAAAAACCCTCCCCTATTGAAACAGTCGAAGTGCAAGATCTAAGTGCAACAATGACCTCTGAGTCAACAGAAACAGAGCCAGAAGAAAAAAATAAATATGAGTGGACGCTCATGTTTTATGCTCAAGCAAAAAACAACCTCTCTTCTTTTATTCTTAATAATTTCAATGAAATTGCAAAAACATTAAATCAGATAAAATCGCTATTTATGTACAATGGTATCAATCAAACCATGAAGGCATTAAGCGATATCGCATCACTCAAAATAAAATTGATCTTGTATACAGCTCCGATTCATTCCATCATAATCATCAAGCTGATGAACTTGTTGATTTCGCTGAATGGTGCATAAAAGAATCTTCTGCAAAAAGATATGCTATGGTTTTATCAAATCATGGAATTGGCGTAATTGACCCTGAATGGGGACATCCAGTAAAAATGATACAAAACCCTTTAAGCATGATGCATAATCAACGTATTCAAATAAATGATCTTGTCGATACTTTTCATTTTGATACATTTGACAATGATAATCGTGGAATCTTATTCGATGAAGTTCGCCGTGTATACATGAATAATCAAGAATTAGTTAAAAGCTTTGAAGGAATTAAAAAACTTTTAGGTGGAAAGAAGCTTGATCTCATTGGTATGGATGCTTGCTACATGCAGATGGTCGAAGTTGCTGACCTTTTATCTCCATTTGGTGAATATTTTGTCGCCTCACAAGATGTAGAACTTGCACGTGGATGGGAATATACAGGAATTATGAAATCTCTTTGCAAAAAACCAGAAAGTACGGGGAAAGAGCTCGCACAATATATTGTTAATTCCTATGATGCTTTATACAGAGGGAAAACAAACCTATTCACACAATCCGCACTCCATCTTGGATCTGTTAATCTTGTAAAAAATAGAACACATGAACTTGCAGATGCACTGTTGAAATTGTATAAAAAAAACAGATACGAAACAAAAGACTTGGTACGGCAAGCTCGTAATCGTTGCCAACAGTTTAGCATGCAAACATACATAGATTTACAATCTTTTTGCCAAGAGTTACAAAAACTTATACAGCCAACAAAACAAGAGTTTAAGCCTCTTAACAGCGCAATAAATAATGCTATATCAGCAATTAATCAATGTGTTATGGCTAATACTTCAAGTACATATTTTGGAAGAGCACATGGAATGTCTATTTATTTCCCGCTATACCGCATTGATAAATCTTATCTTGAAACACCATTTGCCCGTCATTCATCATGGCTTGAACTTTTATGTAAATCTCTACTTGTCTAAACAAAGCTCAATAAAAGAATGAAATCTGTAATAGTGATTAAAGTCGATTTATAAAGTTCTTGTTTTATAAATCGACTTTACGCTACCTTTCCTTCAAAAGGTATTATTATATTCTTAAGAAGAAAGGGAAATAATGACGAACAGAAAACATTTCTCATCGATGAAAAAAGCACTTCTCTGCATGCTGACAGGAACACTCTTTAATTTCATACAAAATGAAGAGCTCTCTGCTATTCGACCAAGACAATCAGTCAATAACTCTTCAGATAGAGTTATAATCAAAACATCAAAAAAACGACCCTCTGAAGAGATAGACAATCAAGTATTTGCTCACAGGCCAACTGTGCAATCAGTAGAAATTCCTTCTGCAAGCGCTCCCCAACATACAGCGCGACCATCAACACGTGCTTCTAATCAACAACCACGATTTGCGCCTCATGATAGACCGATAGCTCAAGCAGCAACCGCAGCTCGACCATCTCACTACGTTTCTCCAACACGACCAACCGTACAACCAGTAGCTCTTCCCTCTGCAAATGAACCTCATCATACAGCGCGACCAGCAACACGTGCTTCTAATCAGCAACCACGATTTTCACCTCATGATAGGCCGATAGCTCAAGTACCAACTGCAGCTAAACAATCTCCCTACGTTTCTCCAACACGACCAACTGTGCAACCAGTAAATCTTCCCTCTGCAAATGAACCTCAGCATACAGCGCGACCAACAAGAAGAGATTTCGATGAGAATCTAACCAAACGTCCTCGTCCAAGTTATCCACGCCCTAACCATAGTTCACCTCGACCTGGATACTCCTCTGCTCGTCCAACACAAAATGCTCTACCATCTACCGATAATCAACCATCGGTAGAGATAAACCAGGCTCCTACAGATTCAACTCCTTCAAGTTCAACAGCTTCTAACGCTACCTCTTCAAATGTACGACCTAACCTATCTTATCATCGACCAACTTCATATTTTAATCGACCATCATGGTTTCCTTCAAGTAGCCATCATAGCAATTTAGCAAGTTCAAATGTATCGACTGACCCAGCATTAGAACCAACCCCAGAACCAACTCCAGAACCAGCACCAGAACCTCAAAACATTTGGGCTTTATGGAATCATGCTAACGGAGATAATAGTCTTGCAGATTTTATAGATTTCAATGCCTTAAATATGGCAAAAGCAAATATTAATGATTCACTCCTTGTCCTCATCCAAGCCGATCGCCCACATGATTACGGAACATATCGGTATCAGATTAAAAAAGGAGATATCGACCTTGTTGATCATCTTTCCTATGAAATGGGGCAACAGCCTGGAAAAGAGATAGTTGATGGAATTTCCTGGTTACAAGATAATTATTCATTCACACATCTGATTCTCAACCTTTGGGGACATGGATCAGGCATTGAAGATCCTGAGCTCAGACGATTACGTGGCATTCTTTTTGATGATACAAATGATACATATCTTAACAATCAAGACTTATCAAATGCTGTTGACCGTATCGCTTCAAAACTTGGTAAAAAAATTGACATTCTTGGCACAGATGCCTGCCTTATGGGAGCAATAGAAATCGGCTGGCAAGTAAAAAACTCTGTTGATATCCTTGTCGCTTCAGAAGACAATGAACCTGGAGAGGGATGGAATTATGCACCATTTTTAAATAAAATAGCTGGTACAAGAAATATTTCTGCCAAAGACTCTGCTTCTGCAATAGTTTCCGCATACGGCAATTATTACTCCAGAACAAATCGAACGTACACCCTCTCTGCAGTAGAATTAAAACGATTGCCAGCAGTTTCTAACGAACTACGTAATATTATTAGCAAAATAAAAACATGTATGAAAAAAGATGCGCGCGCTGTTTTAGTTGCTATTATGTCTGCACGTGCTCTCACTTTGCAGATGGATGACAATTCGTATGTAGATTTATCTGACTTCTTAAGTAGATTGGTAGAGCAACTCAGTCGTGTTAAAATTCGCTCGTTTAGCGAAGATTCTGCAACAGAAATACTCATTCACAGCGAACTCAATGTTAATCTTGATATTGTTATTGATGATAGTCGAAATCCGATTTCAGATGTAGTAGCATATTTCACTGATTCAGAAGAAACAAAATCTTTTAAAACAGACATCGACAACCTAAAAACTGATATAGCAAACGGTATCAGTGCAATTGAAAAATCAGTTATTGCGAACAGAGCAGGCAATAGTATGGAACGAGCAAAAGGTATGACTATTTACTTTCCACCTATCCACTCCCCAATTCACCCTTCCTACCCACTTACAAAATTTGCAAAAGAAACCGATTGGATGAAGGAATTTTTAATTAATATTATGGGCTATCAAATAATATAAGTATTCAAAAATAAAAAAGTGTATGACTCAATGGTTAAGAGTCATACACTTTTTTTTACACTCTTGCATGACTCCCGCTACTCTCTTTATACTAAAAAAAAATAATTCTGCTTTTTTTGTAAACAAAGGGAAATAATGAACATCTTTTATATAACTTTTTTACTTTTACTTTCTGTGCCATCAACAACTTTTGGAATTTTTCTATCGAAGTTCACCCTGTACAACAAGACAGACCGACCCCTTTATTTTGCTGCGTACCATCAACAAGAATTTCCTAAATTCAAAGCAAAACAAGTAGACGATCCAATAAGCATAGAACCTGGCAAATCAGTTGAAATAGAAAAACCAAGTATGAAGCTTTTATACACTCGTGTTGGGCTCCTCAGTTTCAACAAACAGCTACTAGAGCAATCGTTAACCCACAGAGAGTTTGTAAATCTTGAAAGTTTCTCTATTGGAGTAACAGCTGGAGAAACTTTCATTATTAAAAGCTCTGATGGCCAACCATATGTTGACAACAGCTTCAACAAAGCAACTGATAGCATGAAAAAAATCCTTACCAAAACATTACGTAAAAATCAAAATCTGATAAATCTATACAAGTTAGACTCAGCAATGAAATTTGTGATCAAGAAAAAGCATTTATACAGAAGAGAGAAAAACGTGTTAAAAAAGCTCTCAAAAAAATTATTGGACCCTTAGAAGGAGATAATATTCCACATGTAGCAGTTATGGGTA
>JAESUJ010000048.1 GCA_016763165.1 Candidatus Babeliales bacterium | reverse complement strand
TTAGTTACACGAACAATTTCTTTGAGGCATTGTTCAGTGTTGGGTGAGTGGTGAATTACGCCCCATGAATAAACAAGATCGAAAGAGTTGTTTTCATAGGGAAGTTGTTCTGCATCAGCCTGTCTTATTTCTTCTGCTGAGAGTTCATACACTTGTAAACGATGGCGAACATTATCAATAGCTTCTGCAGTGAGATCAATACCGTATGCATTAGCACCAGCTCGTATCCATTGCATGAAGTCAGTTCCAGCACCAACGCCAACCTCAAGTACTTTTTTATTGTAGAATCGAGTAAATTGAGCAAAGGAGTGAATTTCAGGTTCAATTTTATATCGAATTTCTTCAATTTCTTCGAAGTATGATTTAGAAAACTTTTTTTTATCGGTTAATTCTGTTCCACAGCTTGCAGCATTCCAATATTCAAACATTTTCTTTTTAAGTTGTTCTTGATTGTTCATGCGTTCCTTTCAATGTTTTTTCGTACAAGTCGGATATTTTTTTTGCATAGGTATTTATGTGAAATTTTTTGCTTATGCTGTACCCTTTGGTGCCAAGGTTTTTTGCAAGTGATGGATTGATGATTATTTTTTCTAAGCAGTCTGTCCATGCATCAATATCATCTGGTGAAATGAGATATCCTGTTTCATTATTAATAACTAATTCATCTAGAGGAGGTAAGGCTGAAGCAATAACCGGCTTTGCCATGCAGGCTGCTTCAATAATAGGTCGAGCAAAGTGACCGACTGAAGCAGGGAATACAACTACATTACTTAATGCTATAAGCTCAGGAACTTGTCGTGAGGGCCCTGTGAAAACAATGCGGCTACGGAGGTTGTTACATAGTTTTTCTATGTATTGAAGATAGTGATACGAAGGAGAAAGGTATTGTTTAAAAGATGTTTTTTTGTGTGTGCGCAGGAGGCTTGATCCAGCTATTATTAAATGAGCATGCGGTTGTTTTTTGATTAACTGTTTAAATGCTTTGATAATAATATCTGTTCCTTTTTCTTTTGAAATGCCGCCTAAGAACAGAATGACAGGGCTTTGTGAAGGAATTTGTAATTGTTTTTTTAATTGTGATCCATTGATAGCAGGATAAAAAAGTAGAGGATCAACAGGGTTGTGCAGTATTGTTGTCTTTTTCTTAGTTATCCATGGTTTGGCATCATGTTTTGAAATGGGAATAATTTGTGTAGCATACTTTGTTATGATCCAGCTAATAATTGTTTTTCTTATTCCTAAATATCCTGCAGCAAGCGGCTCTCTAACATGCCAAACAACAGGTATTTTATATCGATGAGCAGCTATTCCCCATGCAATAAGCGAGCTCGTATTGAGATGAATCATATCAGGTTTTATTTTCTTTAACCATGATGGACCATCAAAAACAATGGTCATTATTGTATCAAAAAATGTTCTTATAAAATTATGAACATGAAACCATCGATGCCACCAGATTTTTGTATGAGGAAAGTCGTATCGATTAACTGGTCCTAAAGTAGTGATGTTTTTTTCTTTATATAAATCTATAGCGTCTGATTCATGTAAAAAAAGGACAACTGGTTCATATTCTGTTTTATCAAGGCTCTCAATGAGGTATAGCAGGCTTAAAGGAGCTCCGCCAAGACCTTTTCCATGATGAATATAGAGTATTTTTTTTTTCATAATTTATCCGTATGTAATATTATTTTTTTCAAGCCATTTTGTAAAAACAACTGCCTGCCAAATAGTTAAATAATTATCAGGTCTGTTTTCAAGAGTCTTGATCTGTTTTTTTATTGCATTCGTATTAAAGAGAGCCGAATCTTTTAAAGATTCGTATATTTCTGAGTGTTGAATGAGCCAGTGCCCAATGGGCATTTCAAATCCTTTTTTTGTTGGTAATAAAAGTTTTTTTGGCATGAGCGTTTCAAGAATTGACCGAAGCAGTGCTTTAGGGGGTTTATTGGGCTGCACCTTGTATCTACTTGGGAGAGAAAGCATGTAATTAATGAGTGGCATGTCTAAAAAGGGGAAGCGGACTTCAAGAGTAAATGCCATGCCTGTGACGTCAGCATCACGTAATAATGTTCCAGGTGTATACCATAAAAGTTCTGCTTTGCTATAGGCATTGAGTTTGTCAGACTCTGTTCTGAAAGCATCATTGAGAAGCTGTGTCGCATATTCTGAATGCCAGGATGATATTTTTTTATTTGATGAAAATAAAGTTCGAGGAAATGAAAGATTTCTTGCATCAAAATACCCCTGATAATTGTCGCTATCCGTGAGTTTTTCAAGACCTTGCCATGGTGATCGGTATAGAATTTTTTTTAGTACAGTAGATTTATTGATCGAAGAGGACAACAGGGAAAGGGCAGGATAAAATCTATGTTTTTTTAATGGTAAAAAGCGTGCAAGCTCTTGGTGATATCGGTAACCTAAAAATAGTTCATCTCCTCCAAGTCCTGAAAGAGCTACATGTACATTTTTTGCACTCTCTTGGGAGACTAAAAACGAGTTAAACCCATCACTGCTGGGTTGATCAAGGTATTCAATAAATCGATCAAAGTTTTCGGCAAAAGTTTTACTTGTTGTTAAAATATGGTGATGTTTTGTTCCAAAAAAATGAGCAATACTTGCAGCTTCTTTTGATTCATCAATATTCTTGCCAACAGTGTCAAAGCCGATGCTAAACGTATCAAATTGTTTTTCTGTCTGTTCTTTCATCAGCGCAACAATGCAGCTTGAGTCGAGCCCACCACTTAAAAAAGCACCGACAGGAATGTCTGAGATGACATGATGTTTAATTGAGTCCCTGAGTAAATTTAAAACATTATCCTGAATTTCTTCTGGTGAATCTACGGTATCTTCTGTTTGAATTTCATTAATATTCCAAAATTGTTCTTCAATAATTGATTGATTGGTGACCGTAATAAAGTGTCCTGGCTTTAATGCATATATATTTTTGAAAATAGTGTTTGGTGCATGAATACTTCCTGTAATAAAATATTCATTGACTGCGTTATCATCGATAATTGTTGGAACTAAAGGATGTTTTCGCAGCGCTTGTAGTTCTGATGCAGATGCGAAATTATGATCATCTTTCCACCAGTACAAAGGTTTTATACCGATCTGGTCTCTGAAGATAACCATCTCTTTTTTTTGTTCGTCCCAGATGCATCCAGCAAACATACCACGTAATTGTTTAAAAATATTTTTTCCCCAGACGGCGTATCCATACAATAATATTTCGGTGTCAGAGCTCGATGCAAAGGTAATTCCTAAAGAAACCAGTTTCTGTTTAAGTTCTTTATAATTATATATTTCTCCGTTGTATGAAAGAGTGTATCGATTGTCAGAGGTGCTCATTGGTTGTTGAGCAGCAGATGATTGATCGAGGATAGAAAGCCTGCGATGACCGAAAAAGCATTGCATTAATGATGAAGAAAAAAAACCTTCACCATCGTTGCCACGATGGGCAAGAGAATGAGTCATAGCAACAGATGCTTTCTGCAGATCGAAAGTTTTCTTCTCTTGCCAGTTTATGATACCTGTAACACCGCACATACTATTCTTCTGTTTATAATTGTTCTAAATATTCTACGCGTTTCTGTATTGATTTTTCATGCCATTTAGGTGAGTAAACATTTCTTCCTACACAAAAATAAGTGAGGTTATGCATTTGTAACTCAATAGGATCAAAACAGTTGCGACCATCAAAAATAAGGCGATCTTTGATGCAGGTGAAATCTTCAGGATTTGTATCGATAAATTCTTGCCATTCGGTCATGATAACAAGCGCATCAACTTGTGGAAGAAGATCTTGTCTATGTTTTACGAACTTAACTTTATCTTTGTATAGATTTTTTATATGCATCATCGCTGCAGGATCATAAGCAACAATCTTTATATCTTCATCGATTAAAGCATTGATAAGATCCAGAGATGGAGCACAGCGAATATCATCAGTATTGGGTTTAAAAGAGAGTCCCCAAATGCCAATAGTTTTATGCAAAATATCGTCGCCGTAATAGTTGAAAATCGAATCAATAAAAGATTGCTTCTGTTGCTCATTGATAATTTTTACTTGACGCACGAGTGACATTTCTTCTTTGTATGCTGTCCCTGTTGCAACTAAAGCATCAATATCTTTAGGAAAGCAGCTTCCACCATAACCAACCCCAGGATTTAAAAAATCAGGTCCAATTCGTGAGTCAAGTCCAATACCTTTTTGTATATGTTTGATATCGGCATGTGCAGCATCAGCGAGGCGTGAAAGCTCATTGATAAAGCTAATGCGTGTTGCAAGCATAGCATTGGCCGCATATTTTGTGAGTTCTGCTGATTCGAAATTCATCTCAAGAATATGTTCTTCTTTTTTTACAAATGGTCTGTACAGTTTCAACAAGATCTCTCGTGCTTCCTCAGACTCAATACCACAAACAACACGATCTGATTCCATAAAGTCATGTATAGCACTTCCTTCGCGCAAAAATTCCGGATTAGAAGCTACGTTGATGGAAATGGGATTAGTTCGTTTTGCAATAAGATCATCAAGTAATTTTTTTGTTTTTCGAGCTGTTCCAATAGGAACAGTTGACTTGTTTATGACCAGCGCATCATGCATGAGATGTTTTCCAATAGTTGTCATAACACTCCAGACTGCTGTCATGTCTGCGTCACCATTGGGGAGTGAGGGAGTTCCAACACATGAGAAAATAATTTCATCATTCTGCTTGTGAAGTGTCTGGGCAAGATCCTGAGAAAATGTAATAAAATTCTTTTTAATACCATCAATAACGTATTGATTGAGGCCTGGTTCATAAAAAGGAATTCTTCCTTCTTGGAGCGCAGCTATTTTTTTTTGATCACGTTCAACAATGGTGATCTGATGTCCTTTTTTTGCAAGACATGCTCCTGTAACAAGTCCTAAGTATCCAGCACCAACAACAATAATCTTCATAATTGGTATCCTTTTTTTGAGAGCATTTTATTGAGATAAAAGTTTTTTAAGAAAGGTTCTGCTTTTTTCTGCTATAACTTCATGAGAGTACTCTTGTTTTACTCGTTCAAATCCTTTTTCTCCGAGTGATTTTCTCATTTCTGGGTTTTTCATTAAAAGATTCATTTTTGTTGATAGATCAGAAATATTTCTTTGGATAAAAATGCATCCAGTATTTCCGATGACATTCGGGATTTCGCCTCCGGTGCTTCCAATAATAGGTATTTTCAGTGCCATCGCTTCAATAAGAATATGGCCAAACTGTTCACGCCAGGTTGGAATATCATAGGAAGGAAGAACAAGAATATCGATTTCTTTTAAGATGGTGAAAATTTCTTCATGAGGAACCGGTTCTTTGATTTCTACTTTTTCTTTAAGGTTGAGTTCAGCAATAGTTTTTTTTAAATTTTTTTCTTCTGGACCTGATCCAACAAATAAAAGACTCCAGTCAGGATGCTGTTTCTGGATAGAAAAGAAAGAATGTAAAAGATCAAAAATTCCTTTTTCAGCTGCAAACCGACCAATGAATCCAACTCTGTATTGAGTATGTTGTTTTTCATGAGGTTCCATGTTTGTATTGATGCCAAGTTGAGGAAGAACTAAAATAGGTTTTTTAAATTTTTTATCCTCAAGAATCACCTGTGCATCATAGTTACCAACAATAGCACCATGAGAAAAAAAACGATTAATTTTACCAATAGTTCCAAAAAAAAGATTATGCTTCAATGAAACTTTTGGTTTCCAATTGACCCAGGTAAAAAAAAGACGCTTTGCGCGAGGTGAAAAAAATATGCTTAAAAGAATAATCTGAAGATAGCTGATCGCACAGTCACCTTGTTCGACGTAAATGATATCAGGTTTTTTCTCTCTAAGAATTCGTACAAGATCTTTTGTATGGTACCGGTATTTTATTTCCTGCCATGTATTGTAAGCAGGCAATCCAATGAATGTGCAATTACTGAATAGAGGCTCTGTTTCTGTTTTTGTCTGAGAAAAAAGACTGTCCTTCCATTTCTCTGGAAAAACAACAGTCAATTGATCATCATGATTGAGCCGAGCAAATGTTGTCCATTTTTCTTGATTAATCGGGGCAATGTAGGCATGGCCAATAATTAATATTTTCATTCTTGTTTCTCTTGAATAAAAAGGTTTACAAGTTCAGGATACGCATCTGAAAGCATACGTTGAAAAAGTTGTTCTGTTCTTTTATGAGAGGCAGATGTTTTGATGTATTCATACGCGTTGAGGCGCATCGTTTCCTGTAGTACATCATCAGTGATGATATGTAGAGCTGCATTTGCCATGGCTGAGCTGTCATTGATTGGGACAATAAATCCGTTTTTATTAGGATGTACAAAGTCAGATGGGCCTCCACAATCGGTACTCACAACAGGGATGCCATAAGCCATCGCTTCAAGGCCAATGATGCCAAGACCTTCTTGGTAAGATGTGATGAGCATCAGGTCTGCTTTTTTGTACCAAGAAATTAATTCCTCGTCGCTGATATGTCCCGTTATTTTGATGTTGTCAAAGCAAGGCTTCTCTTTGTATGCATTAATTAATGTTACATCAGGCTTGTTGCCAACAATAATTAATTCTACGTGAGGATAGGACGCATATATTTTTTCGAATGCAGCAAAAAGCATAGGTCCATTTTTACGTGGATCATTAAAACGACCAACCGCAATAATTACTTTTTCTTTGGATGCTGACTTAAATGGTACGGTTTCTGCAGGTTTAACAGGAATGCCGATGTGTCGAATTTTGGGAAATTGTCTGTTTCGTATTTCTTGGAATGTTCGTTGTCCATAGAAACTTTGTGCGCCAATTTCAGCTGCTTGTAAAAGAATTTTTCTTTCTATTTTTTTCATGGAAGGTTGTGCGGCACGATCTATTATTTTTCTGATGAGAGAAAAGCTTTTTTTTCTGACTGCTCGATCATCCTGATACAAAGTTGAGCCCCATAAAACATATTTTTTTTTAAGAAGAGCAACTGGATGGGCGGAAATAACTGTCCCGCTGACTACAAAAAAGTAATCGTACTCTTCAAGAGCTTCTTTCCATAAATATTGTGTAAATTGATAATGGCCAGGCTCCCAAAATGCAAAGCGTGTGCCGATTTCTATCGATGGCATGCCAAAATATTCAGTTTTTCGTATATTTGCTTTGGTAAAGGGCGATCGAATTGATTGTGACAAAGAGGGATCAAAAGAAGGAAAAAATAGAGTTGGTTCAAAGAACTTTAAACAAAAGTTATAAACCACCTTAAGAATAGTTAAAACGCCTCCATAATTCAAAGGATGTATTGTAACAATGGCGATGCGAGGCTTAGCTTGGGGCACCATCTTTTTTCCTTTCCTTTTTATATTCTGATTTTTACATAAAAATTAAAAAAGGTCAAAAAGATAAAAAGTTCGCATAAAAAAAGGCCTCGCTAAAGATTAACGAAGCCTTTTTTGTTTTAAGGAGAGTCTGTTTATTTATGTGTGAATTGATCTCGAAGTTGAATTTTTGCTATCGCATCAGCACTATTACGTCTGTTGATATAGTCCACATGATCAAGTAAGTTTTGTGCTGTACATACAAATTCATCTTTTCGAACTAATGATTTACGAAGTGATGTAACAAATTTAGCATAGCCTCGACAAGACCAATCTTTTGTTTTTTCTGCCATTATTTTAATAATTTCAGGGGTAATTTCATCATATTCAATTTCTGCTGGTAATCCTCCAAGACCTACTGGATCTGTGAAGTAATATTCTAATTTTTCAGCAATCATTTCTTTACGAGTATTCATGTTTGGATTAACAAACTGTACGGGTTCAAGTCGATCCATCATTCGTTCATCAATGTTATCAGGAAGGTTGGTGGTGAAAATAAATGTACAGAGACGACTATTAGACTGAATCTCTGAAAGCATACTATTAAATACAGTTAAACGACGACCTTTCTTTGCTGAACTATGACTAATTAAATCATCAGCTTCATCAATAAATATAATAGGACGCGATCCTTGTTGTTTAACTCTGCGCATAAGATGTGTGAAATTACTTGGACCATCTTTCTCTAAAAATGAACTTGCTTTAATGATGTAGTAAATTGAGTCTGTTTCATATGCAAGTTGAAGAGCAAGTGAGGTTTTACCAGTACCCTGTGGTCCATAAAATAAATAGTGAGTACATTCTTGATCCAATTCCATAGCTTGCATGTAGTCAATTTGAATGTTATCAACTATTTCTTTTTGTTCGGGATTCCATAGCAATTTATCATTTTCATCTCGTCTGAGAAACTCATCAGTTGATCCAAAAATGGAGTCAATAATATTTTGCATGCTCCCTTTATCATTAGTCGCTTCGCAAAACTGTGGCTTCGTTAGTTTTTGTTCTAAGTAAGTATATCCAAGTTTTGCTCCATAAATAACAGTAGCAGCAATAAGTAAGGAAGAGGCCCCGTGCCATTTATAGGCTGCCATGCTCACATTATTCTGAACTTGGTCCTTACGTCTCTTATGAGTATCAGCACCATCTTTATCAAGATTCAAATTTATTGCCGCTTTTCCTTCTTTTTCAGCATCAAAAGTTTTTTTGAATATTCCATCTTTATCAGTAGGGTATTCATCATCTCCAGTTATTATCTTTCCAAGTCGTCCCAATTCATTTTTATTCTTACAAAAATAATTAAACATTGTTAATTCAGAGAATCGTTGTTTTGGTTCAGACCATTGTGGGTAAGGAACGTAATGAGTACACTCCTGATAAGTTTCTTGACTGTTTTTATTAACTACAGGATCAGCCTGTGCTGCATTTATAACGTTTTTTCGTCAAGATCATCAAT